>JAYUAJ010000437.1:0-42248 GCA_043741375.1 Hyphomicrobiaceae bacterium
TGCGGCGTTGAACTCGCCAACGCCTTCCGTGAACTGACGGATCCGGTGGAGCAAAGGAAGCGCTTCGAGGCCGACATGGACCTCAAGGAAAAACTCTACGGCGAGCGCTACCCCGTCGACGAAGATTTCCTCGCCGCCCTCGCCGTGATGCCCCAAGCCTCCGGCGCCGCACTCGGTTTCGACCGCCTGGTGATGCTGGCGACCGGTGCCGATCGCATCGATCAGGTGCAGTGGACTCCGGCGGGGTAGGCACGATGGTCCCGGCTACTGCAGCACCTTGAACCCCTGGGCGGCAAAAATCGCCTTCGCCTCGTCCGAGGACAGGAAGTCGACGAAGGCTTTGGCATCGGCATTGGTGGACGCCGCCGTCACCGCGACCGGATAGACAATCGGGGCGTGCGAGTCCGCGGGAAAGGTCGCGACGACCTCGACCTTTGGTTCCGCCTTGGCGTCGGTGGCGTAGACGACGCCGAGCTTGGCCTCGCTACGCGCCACCAGCGCCAAAGCGGCGCGGACATTTTCGCTTTGCACGACGTTGGCCTCGATGGATGACCAGAGGCCGAGTTTGTCGAAGGCCGCTTTGGCATATTTTCCGGCGGGCACGGCCTTGATGTCGGCCAATGCGATCTTGCCGTCGGCGAGTTTGCCCGCGAGGTCGGCTCCTGCCGCCAGCTCAAGTTTGATGCCGGAGCCGGCTGGCGCCACGAGCACCAGCGCATTGCCCAGCAGCGTCTTGCGGGTGGCTTCCGCCGTCAGCTTTTTCTGCGAGAGATGGTCCATCCAATCGAGGTCGGCCGAGATGAAAACATCGGCCGGCGCGCCTTGTTCGATCTGTTTGGCGAGCGCCGAAGACGCTGCATAGGTCGCCAGGATCGTTTTGGTCTTGTCTTTACTGGTCCACGACGCTCCGACCGCATCGACGGCGTTCTTCAGGCTAGCTGCTGCGAACACTTTGACCGGATCGGCCCAAGCTGCGTTCGCCAGCGACACCCATCCGATGATGACGATGGTCGCGAGTTTCAAATTCCGTTGGCCGTTGGTCACGGGTCACCCGTTCGCTCTACGATCGGTCATTCACCGCCCGCCACACCGCCTCGGGTGTGGCGGGCATGTCGATGTGGGTCGTACCGTTGTGGCGCCAGAGCGCGTCGACCACGGCGTTCATCACCGTGGGCGCGGCGCCGATGGTCCCGGCCTCGCCGGCGCCCTTCAGGCCGAGCGGGTTGCTGCGGCCCGGCACGTTGCGGGTCTCGAAGGCGATCTGCACAGTATCGTCGGCGCGCGGCAGGCAGTAGTCCATGAAGCTTGCGGTCAAGAGCTGCCCGCTGGCGCTGTCGAATACGGTGCGCTCCAAGAGGGCCTGGCCGATGCCCTGCACCACGCCGCCGTGGATCTGGCCCTCCAGCAGCATCGGGTTCACCGTCACGCCGACGTCGTCGACGATGCTGTAGGCGAGGAGTGACGTTTCTCCCGTACGCGGATCGATCTCGACCTCGGCGATGTGGCTACCGTTGGGATAGGTGAATTCGCCGACCTTGAATGCGCCGTTGCTTTCGATGATTTCGCCTTTATCCCTGGCCTTGGCGGCGATGGCCTTGAGGCTGATGGCTTTGTCGGTACCTTTGACGCGAACCGTTCCGGCGGCCAGCTCCAGATCGGTGACGGCGGCTTCAAGCTCGGCCGAGGCGCGCTTTTTCAAATCGTCGCCCAGCCGCCGCGAGGCCTGGTCAACGATGACCGCGCCAAGCGGCACCGATTTGGATCCGCCGGTTCCGCCACCGGTCGCAATGCGCGCAGTATCGCCCTGGATCACATCGATGTCGGACATATCCAGCCCGAGTGCGTCCGAAGCCATCTGCGCAAACGCCGTGCGGTGGCCCTGGCCGTTCGATTGGTTGCCGATGTAGATCTGCACACGGCCTTCCAGCGTCAGCTCCATACGAGCCTTTTCCGAGCCTGCCGCGCACGCCTCGATGTAGGTCGCAAGACCGATGCCACGCAGTTTTCCAGCCGCTTTGCTGCGCGCGAGCCGCGTCTCGAAGCCGGCCCAATCCGCCTTCTCCATGCCGCGCCGCATATGGGCTTCGAACTCGCCGACGTCGTAGGTGCGGCCGACTCCGTTCTTGTACGGCATCTCTCCCGGTTGGACGAAGTTCTTGGCTTTCAGCGCATCGATGGGCACGCCCAGTTCGCGCGCGGCCTTGTCGACCAGGCGCTCGATGAGATAGGCCGCCTCGGGACGGCCGGCGCCGCGATAGGCATCGACGGGCTGAGTATTGGTCATCACCGCGCGGATGCGGGCGTGTACCGCTGGAATGGCGTAGAGGCCCGTCGAGAGCGGCACGCCGAACCCAGGCAGCGAGGCCGCGAATTCGGAGAGATAGGCGCCCATGTTGCAGCGTAGATCGATATCGAGGCCGATGAAGCGGTTGTCGGCGTCCAACGCCAAAGTCGCCCTGGCGAGGTTGTCGCGGCCGTGGCAGTCGGCCAGGAAATGTTCCGAGCGGTCGCCGATCCAGCGCACCGGGCGGCCGAATTTTCTCGCAGCCACCATGGCCAGCGGATACTCGCGGTAGACAAAGAATTTGGTGCCAAAGCCGCCGCCCACATCGGCTGGCGTGATGACGCGGACCTTGTCGGGGGCAACGCCGAGCACCTTGCTCAGCCCGTCGCGCATGAAGTGCACGCCTTGCGAGCCCAGTGTCACGGTATAGTGCTCGGCCGCCGGATCGTAGACGGCGAGCACCGAGCGTGGTTCCATGTAGTTCGCGACCAACCGGTTGTTGACGATCTCGATCTCGACCGTGCGGGCAGCCTTGGCGAGCGCTGCCTTGGCAGCTTTCTCATCACCGACCGAGGCGTCGTAGAGCAGGTTGGTGCCCTGCTCGGGCCACACGAGCGGAGCGTCCGGGGCCAGTGCCGCGGCGATGCCGGTGACCGCAGGAAGGGGGGCGTAATCGACCTCGATCAGCTCCGAAGCGTTGCGCGCCGCCTCTGATGTTTCGGCCACAATGAACGCCACCGCTTCGCCGACGTGGCGGACGGTGTCGCGGGCGAGCACCGGATAGGGCGGGTGCCAGTGTTCGGAGCCATCGCGGTTCTTCATCATGCGGAAGTTCGGCAGCGACCCCAGGTCGGCCACGTCGGCCGCCGTGAGAATGCCGATCACGCCGGGTGCCGCGCGGGCGCCCGCCAGCCCGCCCACCGTAATGCGCGCGTGGCCGGCCGAGGAGCGCAATACATAGGCAAAGGCCTCACCGGGGGCGGTTGCATCGGTTGGATAGCTGCCCTTGCCGGTCAGGATCGGCAGGTCTTCGACGCGCTTGGGCGAACGACCGAAGCTGGCAGGTAAATTGCGCGTAGGGCTGACGGCGGTCATGCCGGGCTACTCCGAATGCAGGTGCGGGGAGAGGCGAAGTTTTGCGCCCTAGACATAATCGGGTCAATCAGGGCCGTCCTCCCCGATCGGGCAGGGTCACGCCGCAGCGGTGAGCTGTCCGCCGAGCCAGCGTTCGACCAGCGAGCCGAGCCAGCGGTTGACGGACCCGGCATGTAAGAGGTGGCTGGTCAGCTGGCCCGTCCGCTCTTGCGCGCCGTCGCAATCGCGCCAGTCCTTGGCCATGGTGGTCCAGCGGTTGACCATCGCGTACGTGATTTCGGGGTGGAACTGGACGCCGAGCGCGCGCTCTCCCCAGCTGAACGCCTGATTCTCGAACACGCTGCCTTCGGCGAGCCGGCTAGCGCCTTCGGGTACATCGAAGCCCTCACGGTGCCACTGATAGACCTGCTCGGGCCACGGGCCGAGCGCGCGGCCGGCAGCCGTTGGGCGCACCGCGCCGTAACCGATTTCGACCTTGCCGGCGGGGTGTTTGCGAACACTGCCCCCCAGTTGCTTGGCCAGCATCTGCGCGCCCAGGCAGACGCCGAGGAACGGCTTTTCCTCCTTCAGCGCGACGCCGACAAAGTCGATCTCGTCCTTGATGTAGCAATCGGGGTCGTTGCAACTCATCGGCCCGCCGAACACAACGACGCCGGCATGATGGGCGAGCGATTTGGGTAACGACGAGCCGAAGCGTGGCTTGCAGATATCGAGGCCGTGCCCGCGCAGCTTCAGAACTTGGCCGATGCGGCCGGCCGAGGAGGCTTCGCCGTGCATGATGACCAGGACCGGCAGCCGGGTTTGTGCCGGGCTGAATGTGTCAGTGCTGCAATGGCCAGTGGTATCGTCGCTGGCTCTGGTCTCGAAGGTCATGCCTGCTCGCCCGCTTATCGCCGCTTCAGCAACCATCCCATCACAACAATCATGAACGATTGCGGAATGACGCGCAGCGCAATCGCATTGAGATGGTTGAGGACGCCGGGATAGATCTCGGTCCGCCCCCATTGAAAGCCCTGGAACCCCGCACGCGCAACCCGTTCAGGGCTCATGACACCCAACACTACGAGATGGTACGAATGTTCGGCGCCGGTGCGGGCATGAAACTTTGTCGCAACCGGCCCTGGCAGCAGGGCTGATATGCGCACACCGCGGCCGGCACATTCGTGGGCGAGCGCCCGCGTCAGCGAGATCAGATAAGCTTTTGAGGCGTAATAGGCCGCTTGGTTGGGGCCGGGGACCAGTCCGCCAAGCGATGCAATGTTCAAGATGCCGCCGCGCCCGCGCGCCAGCATGCCGGGAAGGAAGCGGCGCGTCAGATCCGTCGCGGCCCGCACGTTCAGGTTGGCAAGTTGCGCCAGGTCGGCTGCCGGTTGCTCGGCGAACGGACCGGAGAGACCAATGCCAGCGTTGTTAACCAGGACGTCGCAGTAGCTCTCCAACGCGGCCAGCTCAGCTTCTACAGCCGCGCAGCCGTCCGCTGTGGCCAAATCCGCGGCCAGCACCCGAACCGCGTAGCCGTGGACGCTCAACGCGTCGGCTGCTGATGCAAGTCGTTCGCTGCCGCGCGCGACCAGCAGCAGCCCGTGACCGGCCTTGGCGAATTCGTGCGCCAGCGCCAGCCCGATGCCCTCCGAGCCGCCAGTAATGACGACCAGCGGCCGCAGCCGGTCATATTTTGCAGCGTCCTCACCGCGCGTCCAGTAGCGCCGGCGCCAACGATCGAGCAGATCTTGCACCGCGCCCATGGGTTAGCTGCGCTTGCGGTCTTCCAGCTGTTGCTTGAGCGCGCTCAAGGCGGCAAAGGGTGAACTCGGGTCGTATGCGGCGCGCTTTTCCTCCCGCCGCGGCGGGTCGCGGTGGCCTTCGCGTGCGCCATCGCGGCGGTTGTCGCGCCCGCCATCCCGACCGCGATTTGGACGATCGCCGTCGCGCGGTGGGCGGCCTTCGCTAGGCGCGCCGGCCTCGCGGCGGGGCTCGGCTGGCCGATCCTTGTTTTGCCGGTCGCTGCCACGGCTCTGGTCGCGGTCCCGATTGCGGTCGCCGCGATACGGGCGGCGCTCGCCTCCCTCGCGGTCTTTAACGGGTTCGGTCGCGGCGCCGGCTTCGGCGGCGGCTGGCGTTGCCGCGTCGGTGGCCGTAGTCGCCGCCACGGCGGGCTGCCCTTGGCCGGAGCGCTGATTCCGGTTGCGGTTACCCTGGTAGGGACGGCGGCCTTCGCCACCCTCGCGGCGGCGCTCGGGTTGCTCGTCGCGACGACGGCGCGGGCGCCAGACTTCGATCATCTCGGGAGCGGGCGTAGCGCTCTCAGCAACGGCCGCCGGTTCGCCTATGTCAGTCGCGGCAAACGCAGCTTCGGAGGCCTCGGCAACTCCCTTTGAAGCCAGCGACACCGGGGTGTCCTGAACCGCTGCGATAGCCTCATCAGCGTCCGATGACGCTGGGTGGAATGGGACGCGTTCGTCGTGTGGCTCCCCCCCGGTGGACGCTGCCAAGCCTGTCTCAACAGTGATCAGCGGCTCCGTCCCCCCTTGAGGGTGAGGGTTGGGGTGGGGAAGCTCTGCCGAGTCGGGAACGGCCACGGCAGCTTCCGCCGCGCCCTCGATAACCGGCGCAACTTCAACCGGCTTAACCGCCCGCTCAACCACTTTGGGCTTCGGCTTCATCTCCGAGCGGAACCCGAGTGCCTTAAGCACTTCGGCTAATTCGCCAGACGAGCAGCCCAGGATCGACATCATGTTTGGCAGCACGACAAAGCCACCATCGCCCGACGAGCCCTTGGGCGGAGCTTCGGGTGCAGTCTCGTTGAGGCGGAACGCGATCAGCGGGCGGATCATGTCCGACAACCGCTCCAGCATGTCGACGCGCACCGCGCGCGGGCCGCACAGATGGAAGCCGCAGGCCCGGTAGAAATCTTCAGGCGTCGTGCCATTGGCGGGCACCGAGGTGAGGCCGGGGCGGCCGGAATCCAATGTTCCGGGCTCGGCCGCCGCGACGCGCTCGGCGTTCTTCAGCATCCAGAGCGTGACTAAAAGATCAATGGCGGCCGGCTTCAGCAGGATCGGTATGAAAAGATTGAAGGCGCCGAAGCGCACGCCGTACTTGCGCAACTGCCCGCGCGATTCCTGGTCCAGCTCGCGCACGTCCTTGGTGACGGCTTCGCGCTTGAGGATGCCGAAGTTCTCGCGCATCTGGAAGGCGATGCCGCGAGCGAGCCCTGTGATGTCCTCGGCCCGGCCGAGTTCCATCAATGGCTTTAATCGCTCCTCGATCGTCTCGGCCAACCACTCGTTGAGACGCGTCTGCACCTTTTCTTTGTCGGGCAGCGCCAAGTGCTCATCGCATATAATGGTCACGGACGGTTTCAGAGCGTCCTCGCCCCGTTCCAGGCGGGCGATCTCCTCGCCTTTCCAGAGTACCTTGGCGCCCACGCGCTGCAGTTTGAACGCGTCGCTTTTGGCGGAGGCGACACGCCGGGCGCGCATGGCCATTTCCTTGCCCAGCACCTGCACCGAGGCGCTGCGGGCGGCCTTGGCGTTCAGCGAGTCCGAGGACACATTTTCGGGCGCGAACAGGAACCCGTTCAGCTTGCCTACGAAGTGCTTTTCAACATGCACCGATCCGTCGTCGTGGATTTCTGCTGAGAGGTCGTCATCGTCGCGCAGGCGCTTGACCAGCGTCGAGGTGCGCTTGTCGACGAAGCGTTGCGTCAGCTGCTCGTGCAGAGCATCCGACAGGGCATCCTCGATCTCGCGGGTTTTTGCCTGCCAATGGACAGGGTCCTTCAGCCAGGCCGAACGGTTGGACACGAACGTCCAAGTTCGAATGTGCGCCAGACGGTTCGAGAGCGTATCGATGTCCCCGTCCGTCTTGGCGGCCTGGTTGACCTGCTCGGCGAACCAGTCCTCGGGGATGCGGGCATCCCCGCCGGAGACGAATTTATAGACCTGCCCGACCAACTCGGCGTGGGCAGCCGGCGAGATTTTCCGGTAGTCGGGAACTTGGCAGACGTCCCACAGCAGGCTGACGGTCTCGCGGCCGATGGCCCGGCGCGCGATCTCGTCGTCACCCGAAAGGTGGTCCAACGCCACCACATCGTCGGCCTGGCGGGCGCGCGTCAGACGCGGATGATCGGGGATCTCGCGCAGCGACTCCTTCAGCTTGTCGACGCTGGAAAAATCCAATGCGATCGAGCGCCATTGCAGCGTCTTGACCTGCTCGAACTCGTGCTGCTCCAGCTTCTCGACCAGGTCTTGCGCAAATGGTTCCACGTCGCCGGTGACGCCGAACGTGCCGTCTTTCATGTACCGGCCGGCGCGGCCTGCGATCTGGGCAAGCTCGGCCGGGATAAGCTCGCGGTGCTGGCGGCCGTCGAACTTGCGCGAGCCGGCGAAAGCGACGTGCTCGACATCGAGATTGAGCCCCATGCCGATGGCATCGGTTGCGACCAGATAGTCGACATCGCCGTTCTGATACATGGCGACTTGGGCGTTGCGGGTGCGCGGGCTGAGCGCGCCCAGCACCACGGCGGCGCCGCCGCGCTGGCGGCGCATCAGCTCGGCGATCTCATAGACTTCGGCGGCCGAGAAGGCGACGACGGCCGAGCGCCGCGGCAGGCGCGAGAGCTTCTTCTGGCCGGCGTAGGTGAGCTTGGAGAGGCGCGGGCGGGAAACAAAATTGGCACCAGGCAAAATTTCGCGAATGGTCTCGCGCATGGTGCCGGCGCCGAGCAGGAGCGTCTCGCTCATGCCGCGAGCATAGAACAAGCGCTCCGTGAAGACGTGGCCGCGTTCGGGATCGGCGGCGAGCTGGACTTCGTCGATGGCCAGGAACTCGACCGGGATATCGCGCGGCATAGCCTCGACGGTGCAGACCCAGAAGCGCGGACTATCAGGCTTGATGCGCTCCTCGCCAGTGATCAGCGCGACAGCATCGACGCCGACTTTTGCCACCACACGGTCGTAGACCTCGCGCGCCAACAGGCGCAGCGGCAGCCCGATGATGCCGCTCTTGTGCGAGACCATGCGCTCAATGGCCAGATGCGTTTTGCCGGTGTTGGTGGGGCCCAAAACCGCTGTGACATTGCGTGTCTTGAGCGGCGATTTGGCAAGGGTATCGCTGAGGGTCATCGCGGAAATCTCTCGTACCGAACGCTAAGGCTCGATAGGAGCCCCACGACGCGGGCCTGACTTGGCTAGCCCCAGTCTGGATTTTCCCAGATAGGTGTCGGCTGGCCCCACGCGGCTACGGCCTAAACGTCATTGGTGTTGGCGGCAAGCGGGAATGCTTGCTGAGCGTTGCCGACACTCAAGTTACATGCAGCGGACGCAATCAGTTTACATGCAGCGGACGCAATCCATTACGGCTTGGCGGCCGAAGCGACCTTGCCCTTGCCGGGCATTTCGATCTGCACCTTGGATGAGGTGATCTGCGCCGATCCCGCCCAGGTCGGGATCACGACATTGACCGGGATGAAGGCATTGGCGAACGCGACCGGCGCCAGCCAGATCTCGATGCCGTCGGTGCCCACCATGTATTTGGTTTCCACGCTGTCGGGCTTATGGCCAGCGATCGGCACATACTGGATACGGCAGACGTAGGCCCATTTCGCTCCGGCTGAACTGCCGTCGAGCTGCGTCTTGCCCTTGGCCGTAAGCACCAGATCAAAGCGTTGCCGGCCATCAAATATGGACACGTGCCGGTTGCACGGATTGACCTTGTCGATCGTGGTTTCGCCGGGGGACGTCAAGGCCAGGATCGCGCTCAGGGGGTCGAGCACATTCTCCATATGCGCCGGCTTCAGCGGAATGCGTCCCGACGAGCCCTTGTCCGGCGGATCTTCGGCCATCGCGACTACCTTGTCGCCGGCAAACGTCATGTCCATCCGGCCGCTCTTGTCGGTGGCCTTGTATTTGAATTTGTAGGCCGCCGGGTGGGGCGAGCCCGTCACGAAGGCCCCGTTGGAGCGGGTCGATCCGTCCCAGGTATAGGCGCCGAACAAGGCCGAGATGTTGGCGCTGGTGGCAGCTTTGTATTGACCCGCCGCGATGGCGGAATCCCAGGTGAAGTCGCCCAGGTCGAGCCCGTTCCAGGTGATGTGGTAGATTGCGTGGACGCGGGCGGGCACCTTGACGGCAGCCGGTTCGGCGGCTCCCAGAGCCGTCAGCGGCACGCCCGCCACACCGCAAATCGCTAGCGCCTGAACGACGCGCGCGGTGCCCATTCGTATGATACTCGACAACATGGCTCGGTTCCCAACGCCTTCACAATCAACCGCGCCGGGCAGCCAGCCCTTTGGCCCGACTGTTGAGCACTTAGTTGCAGCTAGAAGCGGTTTCGGTCAATTCTGTGACCCGCCCATGCTGGATGGCCAAGGTAAACAATCCGTTAGCCGTTGTCACGAAGCGGCTCTGGCCCGTCACAAAGTGAGCTGCGAGCGCAAAGCAGCTTGACGCGATTGCGCGACAACCACTATACACCCCGGACGACCGCCGCTGACGGCTCTGCTGTCGCGACCTGCCGGTCGTTTTCCCAAAGGTTTGTGGCCCGCAACGGCTGAAAGACTGACGGGTCGTTTGGGCCGCCTCGCGGCCGTGCACACAATTTCTAGGAGCGAGCCCATGTCGCGGCGATGCGAGCTGACCGGACGAGACGCACAGTACGGCAATATGGTGAGCCATGCCAACAACAAGGTGCGCCGCCGCTGGCTGCCAAACCTGTGCAACGTAACGCTGCTGAGCGATGCGCTGGGCAAGACAGTAAATCTGCGCATCTGCGCCCATGCCCTGCGCACGGTGGAACATCGTGGCGGATTGGATGGTTTTCTGGCCAAGGCGGCCAGCGACGAGCTGTCGCTGAAGGCCAAGCGGCTGAAGAAAGAGATCGCCAAGGCCGCGGCCGAGAAGGCTGGCGCCAAGGCAGCGGCGTAGGCAGTAGGCTCTCAATAGCCATGAATGCAAAAGGGCCCGTTTCAGGGCCCTTTTTGATTCTGGCTTGGCGTGGGGGCTGTCGCCGTTGCGAGAATGGGATCAGACCTCTTTCGCCTGCGCCTCCGGTTCGGCACGTGACCGCTGCTCAAGGCGAAAGGGTCTGACCCCATACTCAGACCCCATATTAGCTCAACCACACCCTCCAGGCCGGTTCGCTGCGCTCGATCATGGCCTTGCATTTGACGGCCTGCTCGGGCTTGGCGAAGCGCTCGTACTGCTCGGGAAGTTCGCCGGGGCGCTGGACGACTACGGACATGGGGGGCTCCATCAGAGTGTGCGGGTGCCGGTCTGCTGCGGGGGCAGCAGAGGAGGCTTTTTGGGGGATGTCGGGGAGGGACGCGACTCACTGGAACTCGTGAGAACAAAATGGAACATGATCGGAACATTTGCAAGTGTCATTTGTCTCCGTCAGGTATTTTTGTTCTCTTTTTGTGCTGAAACAGATTCCGCCCGCAGCCGGGCGATTTCAGCGGCATAGTTCTTCGATTGGAAAATCGACGAGCCGCCGACCAGCACATTCGCGCCGGCGGCGGCGGCCAGTTCCGCAGTCCCCGGCTTGATGCCGCCATCCACCTGAAGATCGATCGCGCGCGGGCCGATTATCCGCCGCACTGCGGTGATCTTCTCTCCCATCGCCCTGATATAGCTCTGCCCGCCGAAGCCGGGATTGACGGTCATCACCAGCACCATGTCCACGCGGTCCAGCACGTACTCCAGCACGCTTTCGTGCGTTGCAGGGTTGATCGCCAAGCCCACCTTCTTGCCCAGCCCCCGGATGGTCTGCAGCGTGCGGTCTAAATTCGGGCCGGCCTCGGCGTGGACGGTCATGATATCGGCGCCGGCTTTAGCGAACGCCTCCAGCATCGGGTCTACCGGTGCAACCATCAGATGCACGTCCAAAGGCTTCTTGGTATGCGGACGGATGGCGGCCACGACATTTGGCCCCATGGTGATGTTCGGTACGAAGTGCCCGTCCATCACGTCCACATGCACCCAGTCGCATCCGCCAGCATCGACCGCGCGCACCTCCTCGCCGAGCCGGGCGAAATCGGCTGCGAGAATGGAGGGGGCAATCAGAATGGGACGGGTCATGGCCGACTTTCGAGCGATCTCTCAGGGAACGCAAGTCTAGCCGCATTTGCCTGCCACGCAAACGCGGCGACACTGCGCGGGGAAGCACACGCAGCACCCGATGGCTAGGCGCTGGACCCGGTGTCAGGCACTAGGTGCCTGACACCGGGTGCGCGATCCGCACCAGCGCGTCCACTGCCACCGCGCCCATTCCTTCCGGCCGCACGATCAGGGGGTTGATGTCCAGTTCCAGCAGCGTATCCGCGTTCGCCTCGGCATAACGGGCGACCGCCAGTAGGGCGGCGACGGCTGCGGCAATGTCGCCTTTCGGCTTGCCACGGAAGCCCAGCATCAGCTTTGCGGCTTTGAGCGACCGCACCGCACGCTCGGCTGCGCCGGCACTAACTGGAAATAGCAGCGTCCGCGCATCGCCGATCAGTTCGACCAGGATGCCGCCCGAGCCCACCACCAGCACCAGCCCCACCTGCGGATCGCGCTTGATGCCGATAATCAGCTCCGCGACAGTATCTCCGATCATACGCTCGACGATGAATTCATTCGCGAGGGCCGACATAGCCTCAACAGCCGCAGACGTTTCGTCCGCACTGCGCACATTCAGCCGTACTGCTCCGGCCTCGGTCTTGTGCAGCAGCGTTCGCGAACAGGCCTTGACCACCACAGGACCACCTATTGCGGCGAAGGCAGCCCGAGCCTCGATGGCGCCAGTCACTAGGCGGCCGCCAGGCAATGCAAGGCCGAATCGTCCAAGCGCCTGCTTGGCTTCCCACTCGCTGAGTGCGAATCCCCTCTCCCCGTCCTTTACGGGGAGAGGGTTAGGGTGAGGGGCGGCGGCCGGGTGCGGAGCAAGCGGCGGCCCCTCACCCTCACCTCGCTGCGCTGAAACGCTTGCGGGTCGAGGGAGTCCGAGCGGCGCAAACGGCTCGCCCGTCGCCCGGCCGATGAACGCCGCCATCTCAATGGCGGTAAGCGCCTGATCTATGCCCATGAACGGCACAACGCCTTGCGCCATCAATTCCTGCGCATAGGCTTCCGGCATGCATTCGTTCAGCGTCGCCAGCACGCCGATTTTCGTGCCCACCGCCTTGCCCGCCTTGATGAAGGCTTGATTGCCGAGCTTCCAGTCCGCCGGGTCGCAGCGGTCCTCGCGCGGGATATCCATGACGATCAGGCCCAGATCGAACCTGCTCCTCAGCACCTCCGTGAAGGTCGCCTGCATGCGGTCAAACTTGGCCCAGTCGAAGGTGTGATAGTCGAACGGGTTCGTGATGCTCACGATCGGATTCACGATCGGGCGGATGCGCGCGATGTCGGCATCCGTGAACGGAGCAAAATCAACGTCTTTGCCCGCCGCCGTATCGGCCATCAGCAGCGCTTCGCCGCCCGAGCAGCTGAGGCTGACAATGCGATTGCCCGGCAGGGGTCCGTGGACGTGCAGTAGCTTCAGCGTCTCCAGGAACTCGGGCAGCGAGAACACGCGCGCCACGCCGAGCCGGGACAGGAGCGCGTCCATGACGGCATCCGATCCGGCCAGCGAGCCGGTATGGCTCATAGCCAACTCCCGGCCCTGCTCGCTGCGGCCCGCCTTCAGGGCCACGACGCCCACGCCATGGCGCCGGGCCGCATCGACGGCCGCAGCGAACGCCGTCACATCCGGGATGCCCTCGATCAGGAGGCCGATCGCCGACACCCGCCCGGTTGCCGCGAGGGCTTGCGTCAACTCGGCCAAGCCGACCTTGGCCTGGTTGCCGAGAGCGGCGAGATAGGCGATCGGAACCGCGCGCCGGTTCATGGTCATGTTCACGGCGATGTTGCCCGATTGCATGAGGATGGCGACGCCGCGCTCGATGCGGGCGCCGCCATGCTGGTCGGGCCAGAGCAGGGCTCCGTCCACGTAGTTGATCAGGCCGTAGCAGTTGGGCCCGAGAAACGGCATGTTTCCCGAAGCGGCGACCAGGTCGCGCTCGAGCTCGGCGCCCTCGGGTCCAGCCTCCTTGAAGCCGGAGGCAAAGCAGATCGCGCCGCCTGCGTCTCGTTTGTCGAGGTCACCCATCACCTCGATAGCGAGGCCGCGATTGACGGCGACGAAACTGGCGTCCGGCGCCCCCGGAAGATCGGCCACCGAGGCGTAGCACCTGAGGCCACGCACCTCGCGTTTGGTCGGATGTACTGGCCACACCTCGCCGGCAAACGCCATCTTCTGGCATTGCTCGACGACGCGTTCGGCCCAGGCACCGCCAAAGGCAGCGATGGAGCGCGGGGCAAGAAGCCGGGTCAGGGAGGGCGACTGTGTCACGGGACTCCTCAGCCCGGCGTGTCGGTCGACACATGCGACGACCCGCTGCGCATTTTCCGCGGGAGCGTGTCGGCAGTATCAAACCAAGGCAGCTTCTCGACAACGTGTACGTGCTCGCGCGGGCCAAAACCGGATGGATCGGTCAGCGTCCCCGTATAGATATGGATTTCGCCGGGCCAATTGGCGCCCTCGAAGCTCATCGGGGACCCGCAGCGGCCGCAGAAACTGCGCGTAACGCCGGGCGAGGACGCGAATTTGGCGGGAGTGCCGCGCGTGTAGCGCAGTTGCGCGGCATCGAGCCCGACGAACGCCGCGACCGGAGCCGAGGTGTGTCGCCGGCAGCTTTCGCAATGGCAGTAGCTCAGCCATTTCGGCGCGCCGTCGAACTCGTAGTGGAGCGCACCGCACAGGCAGCGGCCGGTGGTGGACATGGTGGCCTCGCATAGGGTGCCGGGCGTTTCGGCCACCATAGCGGCTCTGGCTCAGGTGAGGCAATGGCGCTCTGGCCAGCCCCGACCCTTGCCCTCCCCCGGTTTGAACCGAGGGGAGGGAATGGACGTCATACAGAGAGAACGCGCGTCAGTGCCGTGTGCTGGCACTCGGCCCGGCCGCTCCCGGTGTTGACGGCGTCAGGTTCAGCACGCCAGCCGGCAAGGTTTCCGGATCGAGCGGAGCGGGCATGCGCCTGACCGCGATCAGTTTTTCACCCTTGGGCCACAGCGCCTGGAAGGTGCGGGCCGCGCGCTTGGCCGCCTCGCTGTTGAAGCACTCGAAGGTCTCGAAGGCATCGCGCGTCTCGGGGTCGCGGCGCATGCAGTCGCCCTGCCAGCTGAACGTGGTGCCCAGCACCAGCTGCTCGTGCGCATCGATCAGCGCAGGATGGCCGGCCTTGCGCAAGGCCAGGAACGGGTCTGTGGCATCGTTGCGGGTCGCGATTTCCAGCCACTGCGCCATCTGATCAGCCGGTTCCGCCTTGGCAAACAGCACCTCGACGCGCACCGCCAGCGATTCGCACTCCGTCATTGCGGTCAGCAATGCGCGCGCCACCGGCGAGGCCGCCGAGCGGGCGATCAGGGTCACGGTGCGCTGGCCCAGACCCGGCTCGGCCGCGATGCTCAGGCGGTCCAGGTAGAAGCCGAGGAAACGGGAGGAATTCTCCTGCTTTTCCATATGCTTGACGAATTTGGATTGGCGGGCGTTATCGAAGAAGCTCATGTGCACCTGACCCTCTGGCCTGATCGCAACGACCGATGGCGGGATGCTCGGCCGTCCAGGCGGTAACGCAACCACTCATCGGGTTATCGGCTACGAGGGTTAAAGAACGCTTGCGGTTTGGCTCCCTGAGGGAGAATTTACGGCGAGTGTGGGAGGAATTCAGGCGGAAGACGGGATGGGGGTCTGAGGGGGTCTGGCTGGCGCAGTGTGCAATAGGCGTTCTTCACGCCGTATGGCGCCGTCCCTCTACACGTCCGGGCGCCGATAGGGTGCAATACGGCCAAAGGGGCCTATTGCACCCTACGGTTCATCGCGGCCGAATCACGGACCCCACCTCTCCCGCGCCCCTTCGCGGGGAGAGGAAATCGCGTCTCGCAGGCGACCTTTGGGAGCCAAGAGCCACGCGATTGGTGAGGGGCAGCCGCTTGCGCCGGCCCTGTTGATACAACCACCGGCCCATCAATCGCCATCCGCGCCGTTCCGCCCATCCGCGATTTCCGGCCCTCCCGCTCCGGCGGCGCCAATGTCGGGTCTCGCTGACGCGCTCTACCCGACCTACACAGCGGCCCGAACAAACCACGAACCCGTAGGTTGGGTTAGCGCGGCCGCAGTCGCCGCGATAGGATGACAGCGCCCGTTCCGCGCGTAACCCAACATTGGGTGCGGCAGGACGCTGACGCCGCGCCGTGGGGTGTTGGGTTACGGGCGTTGAACGGCGGAGCGTGTGGTTAGTTCCGTGAGCGCCCTAACCCAACCTACGGGCTTTGGCAAATGACGACACTTTACTGCATACTCGCCAGGAACGCTGCGACGGCAGTAATTTTCCGGCGCGGCCCAACAAAATATGTCAGACTGATAAATTGGAATTTAGAAAATGATACTTTTGTACCGGGGCAATGGTTCAATGGGCGGATCTGAACGCCGATTGGGCGGAAGTCCACGGTAAAGATGTGGTTTTTTCGCAAGGCGGAAAGTTATTTCGCAAGAAAATAGCAAAAAGAAACAAGAAAATCGTACTGGAGCCGACAGTTGAACTTGCGGATTTCAGTGACATGAAATTTGAGCCAATAGTGGCGCCGGATTCAGCTACGAGATGGTGAGCGGGGTTGTTCTCAGTTCCCCCAAAAACACCAACGGCCGCCCCGATACCCCGAACGCGGCCGCCAGCAAACCCTACGCGTGCAGCGAAGAACCCTACTCCCTTACCTTCCGCCGCTTCACACCCCGCCCAAACCGCGTCGCGATCCGCTCGATCTCCAGCGTTTCGCGGTCGTGGCCGAACGCCGGCTCGTCGTCCTCGCCACGCAACGGCGCGCGCTCGTCGGCGCGATGCTGCGTCACGACGTGGCGCCAATCGGCGTCGGGGTGTTCGGCGTACTGCTCGGGGGCTTCTTCGGGGGCGTTGGACGCCGTGTTCAGGAACGCGTTGATCTCCGACGGGTCGGACATACCGGCGGGGAGGTGGGGCGCCGGCTGATAGGCCTCCCAGCTCTGCTGCAGTTCGGGCGCGGTCGCGGACTTGCCGTGTACGGATATTGCGTCATGCACGCTCGGCTCGATGGCGTGGTCGATCTGGTGCACGCCGCCGGTCATGGTGCTTTCGGCGGCCCAGCGGAACGGGGCGCGGCGGGTCATGGGGGCGGGGGCCTGATCGTAGTTGTGGTCGTAGGCGAGCGCGGCGTTGCCGTTGGCGTGGTAGGCTGGCGCGCTGGCCTCGGCGCCGTTGGGCTGCTGCCAGGGCGTGGGCGCCGGGTAGGCGTGGTCGTCGGTCTGGGCCCAGCCGCGGCTGTTGCTGAGGTTGGGCATCAGGATCACGGACGGATTGTCCTGCGAGAGATGAGCAGTACCGGCGACGCTGGTGTTGGCGTCGAAGGCGGCGTTGTCGGCATCGGTCTGTGCGTAGCCGTTGGTGTAACCATGGCCATTGGCCACGTCAGCGCCGTTGGCATAGCCAGCGTGCCCGTTGGTCTCCGACGCGCGCGGAGAAACGGCGGCGCGGGTGGCGGCGGCGACTTGGGAAGTCTGCTGGTTCGCCAGGTCGCGCACCACCAGGGCCAGTTCCGAAACCGTCTGGCGCAGGGACGCGACGTCTACGGTTGATGCGTCCTTCGTGTCGTGTGCGGCAGCGGCAGACACCTTCAGCTCCGGCGCTGAGCGGCGTTCAGGCGCGGCCTTGCGCTCAAAGCTCGGCTCGGACGTTGGCCCCGCATGATGCTCGTCGCGCGAGCCCATCAGCTTGTCCCAGAACCCCGATGATTTGCGCGGTGCATTGCCGTCGGCGCGCAATTCGATGCGGTTGTCCGGCTTGGCGCCGTCGAGATCGGTCCCATAGGTGCGGGAGATGTCGCGCTTGGTGCGCTCGATCTGGGCCCGTTTGGCCGTGATGCTGGCTTCCAGATCCAGCGAACTCAGCTCCGACTGCGCGGAAATCTCGCGCCGGCGCAGATCGGCTTCCTGCTGCTTGCCGGTGATGTTGGTCTCGATCATCAGCGTGTTCAGCTCGGCTTCCTTGCGCTTGGCCGACTTCACCGCGTCGTGCTCGATCTCCATCAGTTCCGACTGGAACACGATCTGGCTCGACTTCATCTCGTTCTTCTTGATGCGCGCTTCCAGCTGCTTTTCGCGCACGGGAGACAGCTCGTGATCGGCGCCGACCACCATGTCCATCACGAAGTCGGACCAGGCGCCCTTCTTGAAGCGGTAGAGGCGGAAACTCTTGATACCGGCCCACTTGGAGCCGAGTTGTTTCAGGCGTGTGCGGATGGCTGCAACCGGCGGGAAGCTGGCGCGGCGGAACGGGCCACCGGTTTCCTGGCTGGAAAAGAAGTTCTGGATGAACTGGGCTTCCAACAGGTCGTCTTCGGTGAGGTTGCGCGCGCTGCCGTCATGGTCGCCGCCGGCTCCTTCGCGGCCCGCGATGAGCGGGATGGCGACATAGTCGTGGCCCATGTAGTCGAAGGCGATGTGGCGCAGCGGCTCCATCTTTGCACGCGCATCGGGATCATCATGGATGGCGTACATATCATCCAGTGTACGGTAGGTTTCGCCGTCGGACTGGGCGCGGCGGCGACGCGTGCGCTCGGTCGCGGTCAAGGGCTTCGGGATCGAGACCAGCAGCAAGCAGAGATCGACAAACAGCGCGATGGCGAGCGGGATGTAGTCGCGCTGGGACAGGCCCGATTCGCCGGCCGGAGCCTGCTTGGCTTCCACGCCGCCGGTCTGGATGGCGCGCACTTGTTGGTTGCGGATCTGGTCCGGGGTCGCCGGCAGCTTGAACTGGGCCAGGCTCAGCAGCGTTGTGTTCAGCCTACGGAAGGCCTCGATGGTGGCGTCGGCGCCTTCCACCGTGGTGATTTCCGGCTTCTCCAGGATCGGGAGCGCGTCGATCGCCTTCACGGCGCTGCGCAAGGCGGCCTGGATCTGCGGATCGGGGCAGGCGAAGGTTTTTCCTTGCTCGTCCGGGAACACGGTTTTGTCGGCGCGCTCGGCGAAATCGGCGCGCAGCTGCTTTAACTGCGGATCGGTGCGGAAGGCGTTGAAGCCGACCACGGTCATTTCCAGTTTGCGGCCGAGGCCTTTGATGAACTCGTTACGCGTGCCGGTCTTGACGTCGAACGTGCTCTTGTCCTGATGCACGATTTTTTGCAGATCGCCTTCCAGGTTGGCGACGTCCTGTTTCAGCGCGGCCGAGCGCTGCTCGACGAATTGCGATGCGGTGGAGAAGCTGGCGGCGTCGGAATCGCGCAAGCGGCGGCGCGGGCCATCGCCGGGCTTGCTGTTGGGGCAGGAGTTGCCCTTGGCGTTTTCGTCCTCGGCCTTCTTGGTCGAGACCAGAGACAGCTGCGTGAAGACATTGGCCATCTGGTCGAGGCGGGTCTCGGCGCCGTGCAGCGCGCCCTGCACTTGCGTCACGGCCGATTCGGCGCCGCGCGAGGCTTCCGAGCGGCTTTCCAGGAACTTCCAGTAGAAACCGAACGAGAATCCGACCGAGATCAAGGTCAAGAACAGATAGCCGGTGATGTACAGCACACGGACGGGAAACACCGTGACTTCGTTGAACAGCTGATCCAGCAGCCAAACCACCATGAGCATCAGCATGGCGACCGACGCGCCGATGGCGATCTTGAACACCAGGTCCAGGTCGCCGAGGTTGGCTTGCACCAGCTCCAGCATGCCCGAGTAGGTCGAGATCCAGGACAGGGCTGCAAGGCCCGCGATCAGCGCGATCTTCTTAAAATCATGCGTGCGCTTCACTTCGGGCCGCTGACGCAACGAGCGGGCTGCGCTTGGGCGCACGCCGGCTAAACTGGCTTCGTGCTGCTGTGGCTGCATGATTGACCGAAAGCTCCCTCGCACCCGACTGACCCGTTCGCGACGCATTGGCCAAAACCCCCGTTGGCTTGGCGCGGCTCGCATCGCGCCTCAACGTTCTTGCGGGTTCGACCTGAACGGCTCTTGAACACGGGGTCCATGGTGACCGCGAAGGCTCAGTTCTGCACAGCCCGTCGGTCCGATATGGTTATTCCCCATTTATTCCGGCGAATCTTGGGCTCGGCGGTGTCAGAACAGGGAAGTTACGTGGCGCAGGGACTATGCCGTGGGCGGAGGAATTGGCGAGAGTGCCGGATTGGGACGGCGTCTTTCCTCTCCCCCTTTTTTTAGGCGGAGAGGAGACCGCCCCTCGCAGGCGACCTTTGGGAGCCAAGAGCTGGGCGGTCGGTGAGGGGCAGCCGCTTTCTCTGTCCTCGTCGCAACAAGTCCGGACCAAGAGCCCGCCGCTCACCGACCGCGTGGCTCTTGCCGCCGAAGTGGGCGGCTGCGAGACGCTGTCTCCTCTCCCCCTAAAAAAGGGGGAGAGGGAAGATCAGTGCTCAGCTCTTAATTCGGTTACTGCGTCTTCAGCGCAACCTTGCCTTTGGCGGCGGCGGGCGTGATTTCGGCCAACTGCGGCGGTGTTTTCACTTCGCCCGATAGGTCCTGCAGCAGCAGCTCCAACAGTGGGGCGGCGATCTGGGCCGCGTGCAGCTTGTGGGCGAACGGTTTGCTCGAATCTCCCGTTCCCACCACCACCACGTAGGAATAGGCTTCGCCGTTGGCGAACTGGATGCCGCCGGCGGCCCAGGCGTCGACCGTGGCGTCGGGGTCCATGGTCACCTGCGTGCCGGTCTTGCCGAAATGCAGCGTCACGTTCGGTTTGCGGCCGGCGCACCAGTCGCCGAGGCTGGACAGCGTTCCGACGCGGGTGTTGCCAACGGTATTGCAAAGCGGCGCCGACAGCAGCGTCTTGATCAGTGGCACGGCGTCGGCCTTGATGAGATTGGCCGGCACGACGTCGCTGGCGTTCAGCTCCTTGGGCGGCGTATCGGCGGCCAGCAGCGATTTGTCGTAGCTCTTGACCAGCGTCGGCAAGCGCACGCGCTCGTTGCGGTGGCCGGTGAGCGCGGCCAACACGACGCCGGCCATCTGGTGCACTTTCTGCGGCGATCCGGTGATCAGGCCGCGGACGGCGGCCGTGGTCGGGGGCGTGGCGTCGTCAGGCCCGTGCGGCGGCATGTTGAAGCCAAAGCCGTCGATCAGTTTGCGGGTCGGATCCTGGCCGAGGTCGGCCATACGCCGCTCGATGGGATTGTTCAGCGAGCAGGCAAAGGCATAGCGCGCCGGAATGTGCCGGCTGGCCTCGCCCTTGACGCAACTGAGCGCCAATCCCGGCCCCGGCGCGGCGGTGTCCCAATAGGGCGTCTCGGCGGTATCCTGGCCCTGGTTGGCGATGGCGGTGGCGGCGATCATTTTGCCGATCGACGCGATGGCGCGCACTTCCTTGGTGCTGTCGTAGTGCCCGGTGGCGCTTGAACGCGCGATCGGCGAACCGAAGTAGGAGGCGATGTCCTTGAGCTCGAAGTAGCGCACCAGCTCGCCCTTGGCGTTGGCGGCGGCGACGATCACATTCGGCATGTCGAGGTCGCCGCCTTGCGCCGCCGCTGCAGGATCGAGCGTATAGCCGCCAGTGATGGAATTGGCGAATTTGGTCTGCAGCTCGGCCAGCTTGGTTTTGATGCGCTCGCGCAGAAACATGTTGCGCGTAATGTCGAGCGTTACGGTCACGCCACGCACGAACTCGCGCCAGCCGTAACCGTATTCGTTCTTCATCTCCTCGCGCAGGCCATAGCGGCCGTCCGGAATCAGCACGTTGGCGCGCAGCACCGGATTGGCCTGCGCCGCCTTGGCGCTGCCTGGCGCGAACTGTTCCAGCGCTCGCTGCAACTTCGGGCGCACCTGTGGATCGGGCGGTCCGTTGGCGATCTGCGTGAGCTCGAACCACACCTGCTTCTGAACGTCGGCGTCCTTGATCAGCTCGCTGGCGCATTTGCGCGCGCGCACGTCCACGATGTAGCGCCAGCGGTCCAGCCGCACGGCGTTCAAGCGTTCGCTGCCCTCAAGCAGGATGATCGGCTTGTTGACGGCGGAGGCGAGCACGAACTGCTCGGCGATGCTCAACTCCTTGGCGGTCTTGCCGAAAACAATCCGCGACGTCATCTCGACGCCGTGCAGAGGCGATCCGCCAGTGCGCTGGGCCAGCCACAAATGATTGGCCGTCCACTGCTTCAGGGGCTCTTTGTCGCCGTGCCGGGTCAGGGCCCAATAGATCACCGGCGCATCCCACCACTCGCCGAACTTGCGGCGCAGCTTCTCCAGCGATGTCTCGCGCACATCGGGCGGCGAATCGTAGATGACGCGCGCCAGCTGCATCGGCAAGGTCGACCCGCCGACGCCGAGTTTCGGCCCGTGGCTCTGGAGGCTACGATAGATCGAGGACGCCGGGATCTTCAGCACACCCATCAGATCGATGCCGAACGGATTGAGCCAGGTGCCGAGATTGCGGTCCTCGTGGTAGACGAGACACTGCCAGTAACTGTTGGGAACATCCCGTACCGGGATCGATTTGTGGTCCGGATTGGCCGTGTAGCCCGTATCGGCCAGCACGATTGGCTTGCCGGTGGTGTTGAGGTCGCGCTTGCTATCCAGAATGGGGTCGAACGTGCCGACGAACGCGCCTTCGCGGTCATAGATGGCGGTGGCCAGCCAGCGCTGGCTGTCATAGGCGAGCTTTTCACCGAACCAGGTTTGCCCGGCAAAGCCACGGATCGGCGCGATGATGTAAACTAGCAGCAGCGCAAAAGCGACGTAGCCGATACCGCCCATGATCACGTAACGTACCCAGCCCAGATACGGGTTGATCATAATGACATCGAGCGCCAAGCGCGCCAGGCGCTTTGGCAGCTGTACCAAGCCGTCGAACAGGAATGTCAGATACCGCAGCAGGATCAGCATGTTCAGTCAACGCCCATGACTTCAGTCAACGCCCACGACCAACTCGCGCCGGTGATGCGGCCACGATGCATGAGGCGTGCTAGTGCTGCTTTGTGGCAATTTGTGAGGCTATTCCCGGAAATCGATTGCGCTCATGACGAGCATGGAACGGCTGCGGCGTCTCTGATATCCCAAGCTGTTGCCCAACAATGGCCGATAAGTTCGGATTTGAGATTACGGCAACAGGTGATCAGCTTACCGAATGTGGGGTCGTTGTCGTCGGATGGGCCATTCCATAGCCGTGATGAATACCAAGGGCGGCGTCGGTAAGTCGACGCTGGTGATGGCGGTTGCCGAGACGCTGTCGGCGCTGCACGGCAAGAATGTGCTGGTGATCGATTCGGACAGCCAGACCAGCATGAGCAGCATGCTGATGCACATGGAAAGCTGGGAGCAGATGGAGCGGCAGAACCGCACGCTCGCAGATTTCATGATCATACAGACGCTCGGCAATGCCGATGCGCAGTGGACGGATTTTGTCGCGCGCGGCGTCTCCGACGTCGAAGAAGCGCGCAGCGTATTCCTGATCCCGAGCCACATGGAGCTGTCGCTGTTCGAGCGCGAAGTGTCGGCGCAGCGGCGCGAGATGGAGTTGCGCCAGGTCGTCCGCAAGTTGCTGGACGAGACCATGCGCATGTTCGACGTCGTGCTGATCGATTGTCCGCCCGGCCTGTCGTTGCTCACGGAATGCTGGCTGCGCGAGGTCGAGTATTTCATGCCGCCGATCAAGCCGGACTATCTGGCGGTGCGCGGCCTCGGCATCCTGAAGAAATTCCGCGAGGATTTCTCGGCCGAGGGCTTTGCCGATCTGCTCGGTATTGTCATCAATATGAAGGACGGGCGGATCGCCTCGGAGGACGAGTGGCACAATAAACTTGCCGCCGATCCCGCCAACCGGCTGTTCCAGACGCACATCCCGCGCCGCGCCTATATCCAGCGCGCGGCCGACTTCGACCTGGGCAAGCGCACCTATATCGCCAAGTATCCAGGCGATGCCGGCACCAGCATACGGGCGCTGACCAAGGAAATCTTGCAACGGCTGGACGCTGCTGATGCGGCCAGGACAGCAGCAATGGCGCCGCGCAAGCCAGACTCCGAACCGGTCCGGGTGGCGCCTGGCGGGCCACCTCGCGCCCCGGCAGCAGCCCGTGCGCCGGTTGCCGCTCCTGTTGTTGCGCCAGCTCCGGCTCCACTCGTGCACCGCCCGGCGGTCGCGACCCTCGATACCGCTCCGCGCGCCGTAGAGCCCCAGGGCAAGATTCTGCTGGGGCAGGTGACCGAAGCGACTACGCCGGCGCTCAAGACCGCAGACGTGTCGGCCCCGGTGCCGAACTCTGTCGCGGCAGCCCCGAGCAGTTCGCCACACCTGCGTGTCGCAACCCCGGTGCGACCGTCGATGCCGTCGATTGTGCCAAGGCCAGCCTTGGAGCACGGCTTGACGCTGGTGGACGAGGGCGAGGCCGGCGAGTAGCTCGCACAAGCGCAAAGTTTGGGTGAGCCCCCCTGAACCGCACCGGCCGAATCCCCTCCCCACTTGCGGGGGGACGGAGTCGCAACTCGCCAGGACTGGCGGCCCTTTGACCAACTTAGCCTTTGTGACGAACTGCCCGGGCTTGACCCGCCGCCGGTCCATGGCCTAGTTGCCGCCTATGAGCACCAACGCCAATCTCGCCGCCCTCGTCGCCAGCGCTTTGGCGCGGGACCAGCATATCCCGCTGTTTCGGCTGCAAGACGGAGCGACCGTTTCGCGCGGCGACTTGCTCGCCCGCTCCAACGCGATTGCCGGAGCGCTCCGGTATGCGGGCGTGGCGCCGGGCGACCGGGTGATGGTGCAGGCGGAAAAGTCGGTCGCCGCTGTCGCGCTCTATCTAGCCACTCTGCAGCTGGGGGCGATCTACAATCCGCTGAACACGGCTTATACGCCGGCCGAAGTCACCTATTTCCTCAACGATGCCGAACCCAAAGCCGTCGTGGCCGCTGGCGACCGCCTCGCCGGGATCGCCGATCTCACCCGATCGAGCGGGGCGACCGGTCTCTTCTCTCTGGATGCTGATGGTTCGGGCTCGTTGTTGCAGGCGGCCGCTGCGGCGAGGCCCGTGGATGAGTGCGTTGCGCGGTCTGCGGATGATCTCGCGGCCCTCGCCTATACCTCCGGCACCACCGGCCGCTCCAAGGGGGCCATGCTCTCGCACGGCAATCTCTCTTCCAACGCGTTGACCCTGATCGATCTCTGGCAATTGCTGCCGGGCGAGCGTCTCATCCACGCGCTGCCGATCTATCATGTGCACGGATTGTTCGTGGCGCTGAACACCGCCTTGCTCGGCGGCATGACCATGCTCTGGATGGAGAAGTTCGAAGCCTCCCGCGTGCTGGCCGCGCTATCTCAGGCGGATGTCATGATGGGAGTGCCGACGTTCTACACGCGGCTGCTCAGCGAGCCATCGCTCGATAGCGAAAGGTGCCGCGACATGCGCCTGTTCGTCTCCGGCTCGGCGCCGCTGCTCCCGGAAACGCATAAGGACTTCAAGGCCCGCACCGGCCACGCCATTCTGGAACGCTACGGCATGACCGAGACCGGCATGATCGCCTCTAACCCCTACAGTGGCGAGCGAATCGCGGGCACAGTCGGCTATCCGCTGACGGATGTTTCGGTGCGCGTCGCCGATACTGCGGGAGCGGCGCTTGCGCACGGGGAGATTGGCGTGGTGGAAGTGCGCGGGCCAAACGTGTTCTCTGGGTACTGGCGCATGCCCGAGAAGACCGCCGAAGAGGTCCGTGACGGCGGCTGGTTCATCACCGGCGACCAGGGCGTGCTGGCGGACGACGGGCGGCTGTCACTGGTCGGGCGCGCCAAGGATCTGATCATCACGGGGGGGCTGAATGTCTATCCGATCGAGGTCGAACAGGCGCTGAACGCGCTGCCAGGCATCGGCGAATCGGCCGTGATCGGTGTGCCGCATCCCGATTTCGGCGAGGCGGTCGTGGCCATCGTCACAGCATCGGGATCGGCGTCATTGATCGAAGCTTCGACTATTGCAACGCTCACGGAAACTCTGGCCAAGTTCAAATGCCCAAAGCGCGTGATTGTGGTTGCCGAGTTGCCACGCAACGCCATGGGCAAAGTGACCAAGGCGGAGCTTCGCGCTGCGCTTAAGGGGCTGTTCACCTAACCTTTCCAGCTTGACGTCCGTCCCGGTCCGTGCAATTTTTTGCAACGAACGAAAAAACATGCACACCGACGCTACCCCTGTCTCAGGTCTTGGGGCGTGATCGAGCGGCACCCGGGAAGGGAACACTTGGTGGAAGACGAGGCCAGCCTCGCCACACGCGCTGCGTGGTTGCATTATGCGGCCGGCCTTACGCAGGCTGAGGTGGCCGCGCGCCTCAATATCCAAAGCACCAAGGCGCACCGCCTGATCGCGCGCGCCAACCGCGATGGGCTGATCCGCGTGTTCGTCGATGGCGATATCGCGGGATGCGTCGCGCTGGAGCAGGCGCTGTCCGAGCGCTATGGCTTGGAATTCTGCGAGGTTGCCCCCGATCTTGGCGACGAGCCGCTGCCACTGAAAACCTTGGGGCTGATCGGTGCGCGCTATCTGCGCTCGGTGCTGGACCGGGGCGAGCATCATATCGTCGGGGTTGGCCATGGCCGCACGCTGGCCGCCGCCGTCGAGCATCTGCCGCGCATGCCGGCCAATGGCGTGCAGTTCGTATCGCTACTGGGCGGGGTTACCCGCAAATTCGCCGCCAATCCTTTCGATGTGATCCATCGCATCGCCGAGCGAACCGGGGCAGAGTCGTATGTCATGCCGGTGCCGCTGCTGGTGAATTCGGTCGAGGACAAGGCCGTGCTGATGGCGCAGTCGGGCATGCGGGAGGTCCACGCCCTATCGCACGAGGCCAGCCTGTTGCTGCTCGGCATCGGCACCATCGATCGCAACGCCTCCTTGGTGTCGTCGGGCATGATTGAACTCAGCGAAATCGACAAGGTACGGGCCGCCGGCGCGGTCGGCGAGGCGCTGGGCGTGTTTTTCGACGCTCACGGCCAGCCGATCCAATCCGACATCACAGCGCGCACGCTGTCGTTCGATTTCACCGATGGCAAGAAGCGCAAGACCATCGCCATCGCGGGCGGCCACGGCAAGGCGGCTGCCATGGACGCGGTGCTCAAGAGCGGTTTCATCACAGGCCTGATCACCGATGAGCGCACCGCGCTTGATCTGACGCGCATGGCGCGGCGGCCCAAGGGCCAAATAGCGTCAAAAGCCACATCAAGAGCCGCAAAAAGCGGCCGCAGACTGAGCAAGGTTCCCCTTTGACCCCCAAGACGTGACGTCAAGAAAGGAAGGAAGCGCATGTACGATAAAGAAAAAACGCTCTTCGAGGCTTATGCCAAAGGCGGCGTGAGCCGGCGCGAGCTGCTGGACCATTCGGCCAAGCTCGGCATTTCGACGGCGGTCGCCGGTTCGCTGCTGGGTGCAGCGGCCACCGACGCCATCGCCGCCGATTTCGATTGGGCCAAATACAAGGGCACAGCATTGAAGCTGCTGCTCAACAAGCATCCCTATGCCGATGCCATGATCGCCGACCTTGACAACTTCAAGAAGATGACCGGCATCGATGTCACCTACGACGTGTTCCCCGAAGACGTCTATTTCGACAAGGTGACAGCGGCGCTGTCGTCCAAGTCGGACCAGTATGACGCCTTCATGACCGGCGCCTATATGACGTGGACGTATGGACCGGCGGGCTGGGTTGAAGACCTGAACCAGTACATCAAGGATCCGGCCAAGACCAACCCCAAGTACAATTGGGAAGACGTGTTGCCGGGCCTGCGCGCCTAGACGTCGTGGAACGGCGTACCGGGCGGTGAACTCGGGTCCGCAGACGCCAAGCAATGGTGCATTCCGTGGGGCTATGAGCTGAACTCGGTCACCTACAACGCGAAAATGTACGAAAAGGCCGGCGTGCAGTTGCCCAAGAACCTTCCCGAATTGGTCGAAGCGTCGGCCAAGTTGCAGAAGAACCTCGGTGGCCCCTACGGCGTCGGCGTTCGTGGGTCCAGGTCTTGGGCCTCGATCCATCCGGGCTTCCTGTCTGGCTACGCCAACTACGGCCAGAAGGACTTTACGATTGCCGACGGCAAGCTGAAGGCCGCCATGGCGACCAAGGAGTCGAAGGCCTACCACGCCATGTGGGTGAAGATGATCCAGGATTCGGGCCCGAAGAATTGGTCCACCTACACCTGGTATCAGGTCGGCACCGATCTCGGCGCCGGTGCCTCCGCCACCATCTTCGATGCCGACATTCTCGGCTACTTCATGAATGGCGGCGACAACAAGGAAAAGGGCAACCTCGGCTTCCACGCCTTCGCCGCCAACCCTGAGGCCAAGGCCCCGACGCCGAACGTCTGGATCTGGTCGCTGGCCATGTCGTCGTTCTCCAAGAAGAAGGACGCCGCCTGGTACTTCATGCAATGGGCGACCAGCATGGAGCACGACCTGTTCGGCGCCCAGAAGATGGACTTCGTCAATCCGGTCCGCGCCTCGGTGTGGAAGGACGAAATGTTCCGTGGGCGTATCGACAAGTCGTACAAGGGCTATCTCGCCCAGCACGACGCATCGGCGCCGGGCGCCAAGATCTACTTCACGGCCCAGCCGCTGTTCTTCGATTTGACCACGGATTGGTCGGCCACCTTGCAGAAGATGGTCGCCAAGGAAATCCCGGTGGACGAGGGCTTGGACGCCTTTGCCGCCGCAACCGACGCCAAGCTGAAGGAAGCCGGGCTCGGCTAAGCTCTAAAGTCGTGGGACCGCGGCGGCACTGCTCCCTGTGCCCGGCGCGGCTTCCATGATCAAGCGGGCGTGTACGGCCCTCCTTCCGTGCACGCCCGGTCGTCATCTGTTGTCCGGTGCTCTGTGACCGTTTCTAACACCATCGCAACGCCGGCTACGGCAACTCAGCGCGCGACGCGTTTCCGGCTATTGCCGTATCTGCTCAGCTTGCCCGCTTTGCTGATCTGCATCGGCATTCTCATCCCCTTTTTCACCGCCGCCTATTACTCGATGCTGCGCTGGCGCCTGAATTTGCCGGCCATGAAGGGCTTCATCTGGTTCGACAACTACATCGCTTTCGCCAAGGACCCGGCGTTCTGGAATACGGTTTATATCTCGCTGCTCTACACGGTGCTGACCGTGGTCATCGAACTGCTGCTGGGGCTCGGCATCGCCCTGCTGCTGCGACAATCGACGCGCCTTAACAACTTCATCTCCATCATGCTGCTCTTGCCGCTGATGACGGCGCCGGCGCTCGCGGCGCTGATGTGGAAGCTGATGACCAATCCGAATTTCGGCATCCTCAGCTACTTCGTCAGCCTGATGGGCGTGCAGGACTTCAAATGGGGCTCGGATCCCAAGACGGCGCTCTTCACCGTAGTGCTGGTGGATATCTGGGTGTATACGCCCTTCATCATGATCCTGCTGCTGGCCGGCTTGCGCTCGCTGCCCAAGCAGCCGTTCGAGGCCGCCGCACTCGATGGAGTGCCCTGGAGTTTTGTCTTTTTCCGCATCACGCTGCCGATGCTTTTGCCCTACATCATCACCGCCGTGCTGTTCCGCCTGCTCGACAGCATCCAGCAGTTCGACATCATCTACGCCATGACCCAAGGCGGCCCGGGCGACAGCCTCGTGGTGTTCCAGGTCCAGGCCTACCTGATGTTTTTCCAAAATACCAATGTCGGCAAGTCGGCAGCGATGCTGATGGTGTTGTGGCTGATCACAAATATTCTCTCTAACTTCTTCATCAAGCACTGGCTGCGCCTGCGCGAACGCGCGCACGGGCATGCGTGAGGCGCGCGCCATGGACCACACCCCACCACTCGAAAAAATTCTGCGCGGCGTCGCCCTGACGGCGATCGTGGTCTTTTTCATGTTCCCGATTTTCTGGATCTTTCTCATGTCGCTGCAGACCAATGAGACGATCCTGCGCATTCCGCCGAGTTTTGTCTTCGAGCCGACGCTCAGCAACTATCGGGCCTTGATCAGCGGCAAACTCTCCTCGACGGCAGGCAATCTCGACATCGCCTTCATGCATAACCTCTGGAACAGCGTGCTGCTCTCGACATTGTCCGTATTACTCGCGCTGCTGCTTGGCGTGCCAGCCGCCTATGCCTTTGCGCGCTTCAAGTTCAAGCTCGGCGAGTTCATCGCCATGACGCTGCTCTCCTTCCGGTTTGCGCCGCCGCTGCTGGTGTTGCTGCCACTCTCGCTGCTGTATCAATCGCTCGGCCTCGCCGACACCTACTTGGGCCTGGTCTGGGTCTACCAGCTGATCGCGCTGCCGCTGATCATCTGGATCGTGCGCGGATATTTCGAGGACATTTCCCCCGATATCGAGCACGCCTACCGCATCGCCGGGCACAGCTGGCTGCAAACCTTCCTCAAGATCGCGGTCCCGCTCGCCCGGCCCGGCATCGCGGCGGCGGGGTTGTTGGCCTTCATCTTTTGCTGGAACAATTTCATTTTCGCGCTGATCCTGGCGTCGGCCGACAAGCAGCCCGTGACGGTTGGCGCGCTCGCCTTCGTCACCGCCTCGGGCATCCAATACGGCCAGATCGCCGCCGCCATTGTGCTCAGCGTGACGCCGACGTTGTTGCTCGCGCTCTATGCGCAGCGCTATCTGGTCGAGGGGCTCTCCATGGGCGCCGTGAAGGGATAGGGCATGGCGCTGCAACTCGACAAGCTCAGCAAGGCCTACATGGGCAAGCCCGTGATCGACGGCGTGTCGCTGGACGCTCCCACCGGCGATATTGTCGCCGTGTTCGGCCCGTCCGGCGGCGGCAAGACAGTCCTTCTACGCCTCATCGCCGGCATCGAGGAGCCGGATACGGGCGCGATCCGCATCGACGGCGTGGACATGACCGAGGCCAGCCCCGACGCGCGCGGCATTGGCATGGCGTTCCAGAACTACGCGCTGTTCCCGCATATGTCGGCTTACGACAATGTCGCCAGCGCCCTGACGCCGCGCAAACTAGACGAGGGCGAAATCCGCTCCCGCGTCAATCAAATCGTGCGTCTGCTGAAGATCGATCACGTGATGGGCCACAAACCCCGCGAGCTATCCAATGGGCAGAAGCAGCGCACGGCGCTCGCCCGCGCGCTGGTCGGCGCGCCCAAGATTCTTCTGCTGGACGATCCGCTTCGCAATGTCGACGCCAAACTGCGCTATGAAATGCGTCTGGAACTGCCGGTGCTCTTGCGCAAGTTCGGCTCGACGGTGCTTTACGTGACGCAAGATTACAAAGAGGCGATGGCGATTGGTAATCGCATTGCCGTCCTGATCGGCGGCAAGATCGTACAGGTCGCCCAGCCGGCAGAGATTTACGATCGCCCCGGCAGCGTCGACGTGGCTCGACTGTTCGGCGATCCGGGCATCAACCTGTTCGACGTCACGCCGGATGCGGATGGCCGCATCTCCATCGCAAACAGCCCGTTGCCCCTCGGCCCAGGGTTTGGCGCATCGGCCAACAAACCTTGCGTGCTCGGTATCCGTCCCGATGCGCTCACGATCACAGCGGCAGCCAACGGCGCGACGTTCCCAGTCGACGTACTGGCCGAGACGCCGCTCAACGACAAATCCGTGCTGCTTGTGAAGACCGCCGAGGGCAAGGAGATTCTGGCCGCTTTGCCGGCCTCGGCCGCAGAGTCTGTCCCCATCGGTCCCGCCCATGCCGGCTTCGCGCCCGAGGCCGCGCTACTGTTCGACCGCGCCAGCGGCCTCGCCGTTCCGCGCGGAGCGCGCTGATGAGCACCCTCATGGCCCGCACGGACGTGCTCGTCATCGACAAGCTGAACAAGCTTTATGGCCGTCCCGACAAGCCGACCGTACACGCCGTAAAAGATCTCTCGATGACCGTGCGCAAGGGCGAGATCATCGCGTTGCTCGGATCGTCCGGCTGTGGAAAGACCTCCACGCTGCGCATGATCGCGGGACTGGAGTCCGTGTCCAGCGGGTCCATCATGCTAGCCGGGAAACACATCGAGACGCTGCCGCCGTCTCAGCGCGGCGTCGCCATGGCCTTCGAGGGCTACTCGCTTTACCCGCCGCTGACGGTGCGGGACAACATTGGCTTTGCGCTGAAAGCCCAAAAGCTGAGCGCCGACGACTCCGCCAAACGCGTCGCCGACGCAGCCAAGCTGGTTGATATCGAATCCGTCCTGGACCGCTACCCCTCCTCCATCTCCGGCGGCCAGCAGCAGCGCGCCAGCCTTGCCCGTGCCCTGGTGCGCGAGGCCAACCTCTACCTGCTCGACGAGCCCATGGGTCAACTTGAGCCGCAGCTGCGCGCGGTGCTGCGTGGGCGGATCAAGAGCCGCCTCAACGACAACGCCATGACCGCGATCTTTGTCACCCACGACCAGACCGAGGCCAACGCGCTGGCTGACCGCATCGCCGTGATGGAAGGTGGGGTGCTGCAGCAGTTCGCCAGTCAGAAGGACTTGAAGGACAAGCCCGCCAACCTGTTCGTCGCCACATTCATCGGCGAGCCGCCGATGAATGTGTTCGATGCGGGCGTGGTGCGCGCGGGCGACCGGCTCACCCTGGCGCTGGCCAATGGCCCGAGCATAGACTTTACCGTTGGAGAATTGTCGCCTGCGGTCTTGAACGCGCTCGGTTCGCGCGACAAAGTCACGCTTGGCATCCGCCCACAGAGCGTCTCGGTGGCGCGCGGCGCGTTCAAGGCTAAGGTCACCAGCAACCAATGGCTGGGCGACCAAAGCCACGTGGCAGCCGAGTTCGCCGGCAAGACGGTGGTCGCCGTCACGCCGTCACGCGTCGCCGCCCGCCCCGGCGACGACATCCCCTTGAGTTTTGCAGCCTCCGACATGCACCTGTTCGACAGCGCCAGCGGCCTGGCCATCGCCCACGGGCGGGAGGCAGCATGACGCGCAATGTAATCATCGGGATCGATGCAGGTACGTCGGTGTTGAAAGCCGTGGCGTTCACGCTTACCGGCGAACAGCTCGATACGTTCGCAATCCCGAACAGCTACCAGACGTTGCCTAATGGTGGCGTCGAGCAAGACATGAACCGGACCTGGGCGGACTGCGCCGCTTGTCTGCGCGGTCTTGCCGAGAAGACACCCAACTTGGCCAGCCGAACCGCGATCGTCTCGGTAACCGGGCAGGGCGACGGCACTTGGATGATCGACAAGGACGGCGATCCCGTCGCGCCCGGCTGGCTGTGGCTGGATGCGCGCAGTGCCGAGTGGGTCGAGGCGTACCGCGCCTCGCCTGCCGGCCGGCGCCACTTTGAACTCACCGGCTGCGGCCTCAACGCGTGCTCGCAAGGCCCACATCTTGCCTGGATGAAGACGCATACGCCCGAAGTGCTGGCGCGCGCGGAAACCAGTTTTCACTGCAAGGACTGGCTCTATTTCAAACTCACCGGCGTGCGTGCCACCGATCCATCAGAGGCGCTGTTCACCTTCGGCGATTATCGCAAGCGGGGCTATAGCGAAGAAGCCATCGAAGCGCTCGGCCTTGGCGCGCATCGCTCGTTGATCTCACCAATCGTCGATGCGACGACGGAGCAACACACCCTCTCAGCCAGCGCCGCCACGCAGACTGGCCTGCTCGCCGGCACGCCCGTTGCCTTAGGTTTCGTCGATGTGGTGTGCACCGCGCTCGGTGGCGGCCTTTACGATCCGCCCGGCCATGGCGGCTGCACCATCATCGGTTCCACCGGCATGCACGTGCGCTTTGCCGGTGGCGCGGAAAGCGTGACACTCAACGCGCAATCAACCGGCTACACCATGGCCTTCCCGGTTCCCGGCCAATATGCCCAGATGCAGAGCAACATGGCGTCTACGCTCAATATCGACTGGTTGCTGGAAGTTGCACGTGGTGTCTTGGCGCAGCAAGGTCTTGCCAAGGATCGCAAGGACCTTCTGGCTGGGCTCGACGATCAAGTCGCACGCGCCAAACCCGCCGATATTCTGTATCACCCCTACATATCGGAGGCCGGTGAGCGCGGCCCCATCGTGGATCCGTCAGCCCGCGCCAGCTTCATCGGCCTCAGCACACGGCACAGCTACGCCGACATGATGCGGAGCGTGTTCGAGGGCTTGGCTTTTGCCTCGCGCGATTGCTACGCGGCGATGGGAGGCAGCCCGTCGGAGGTCCGGCTTTCCGGCGGCGCGGCGCGAAGCAAAATTCTGCGATCCATCTTCGCTTCGGCGCTGGGCGCAAACGTGCGTACCTCCTCGCGCGGCGAAACGGGCGCCGCCGGAGCGGCCATGATCGCGGCCGTGGGCGCCGGGCACTACAAAAGCATGGCCGACTGCGTCGCCGAGTGGGTTACGCCTTATCTTGGGCCACTGGAAGCGCCCGACGTAGAACTCGCCAGCATCTACGACGCAACATTCCCCACCTACGTTGCATCGCGCGAAGCGCTAGCCCCGGTCTGGCGGCAACTGGCGCGGCGGAAGGCGGTGGCGTCGTGAGCAAGCACATCGCCATCATCGGCGACCGCTTCATGCTGCCGTCGGTTTTTGTCGAGAAGATCGTTGCGGCTTGCGGGCCTTCCCACAGCATCCGGACGCTCGAAGAGCCGTGGCCGGATGAGCCGATGGAGCACGGTTACGCGAAAAAGGGCTTGGACGGACTGAAGGAGTATTTCGGCAAGCCGGAGGAGGTTGTCGAGTTCATCGGCGATGCGGAGATTTTCGTTACACAACTCGCCCCGCTGTCGGCCGCCATGTTCGCTCAGCTGCCCAGATTGAAGCTGGTTGCAGTGTCGCGCGGCGGTCCCGTCAACATCGACATGAAGGCCGCGCGCGAGCATGGCGTGCGCGTCGTGAACACACCGGCGCGCAACGCCAGCGCGGTCGCCGAGTTCACCGTTGGCGCCATTCTGGCCGAGACGCGCCTCATTCGCGCAGGCCATGACTCGATGAAGCAGGGGGACTGGCGCGGCGATCTTTACCGCGCCGATCTGACCGGCCGCGAGCTGTCGGAAATGACCGTTGGCATCATCGGCTACGGCAACATCGGCACGCGGCTGGTCAAGCTGCTGAAGGCGTTCGGCTGCAAGATCCTGGTTTGCGATCCCTACGTTCAACTGTCCGCCCAGGATCGCGCCGATGGCGTCACCCATGTCGATCTCGATACGGCGCTGTCGCAATCCGATATCGTCACCATGCACGCCCGCGTCACCGCCGAGACCACGGGCATGATCGACGCCAAGGCTTTCGCCCGCATGAAAAAGGGCGCGACCTTCGTCAACACCGCACGCGGGCCGTTGGTGGATTACGACGCGCTCTATGACGCTCTGGTGTCAGGTCACCTGAAGGGCGCCATGCTGGAAACCTTCGCCATCGAGCCGCCGCCGTCCGATTGGCCGCTGCTGCAGCTGCCGAATGTAACGCTCACGCCGCATATTGCCGGAGCGTCGGTCCGTACTGTGACGTTCGCGGCTGAGATGGCGGCCGAGGAAGTGCGCCGCTACATCGCTGGTGAACCACCACGCCATCCGTGCTGACATGCTGGAACCGGACACCTATGACATTGCGATCATCGGTGGCGGCATCAACGGCGCTGGCATCGCCCGCGATGCGGCGGGGCGCGGGCTGAAGGTCCTGTTGTGCGAGAAGGGCGATCTGGCAGAAGGCACGAGTTCGCGCTCCGGAAAGCTTGTCCATGGCGGCTTGCGCTATCTGGAGTACTACGAATTTCGATTGGTGCGCGAGGCGCTGATCGAACGCGAAGTGCTGCTCAAGGCCGCGCCGCACATCATCTGGCCGATGCGCTTCGTGCTGCCGCATTCGCCCGAGCAGCGGCCGGCCTGGCTGGTCCGGCTCGGGCTGGCTATTTACGACAACCTGGGCGGGCGTCAACGACTGCCCGGCACGCGCCGGCTCGACCTGCACAAGGCCCCCGAAGGCGCCCCCATCCGGCCGGAGTTCCGGACCGCCTTCGAGTACTCCGATTGCTGGGTAGATGACGCGCGCCTGGTCGTCCTGAACGCGCTCGATGCCTGCGCCAAGGGGGCAACCATCCTGACCCGGACGGCCGCTACAAGCGCGCGGCGCGACGGCGATGGCTGGCTGCTGTGCCTGCAGGGCGCCGGCCGCGAGACCATGACGGCGCGTGCGCGCGTGTTAGTCAATGCGGCCGGGCCCTGGGTCGAGGACGTGCTGGGCCGCGTCGCGGGCGTAAACGCCTCGCGCACCGTGCGACTGGTCAAGGGCAGCCATATCATCGTGAACAAATTCTGGGACGGGCCCCAGGCCTATCTCTTCCAGCATACGGACAAACGGGTGATTTTCGTAAACCCCTACGAGACCGACAAGTGCCTGATCGGCACCACGGACATTGCCTATCAGGGCCGGCCCGAAGCCGTCGCGGTCAGCGAAGATGAAATCGCCTATCTGCTCAGCGTCGTGAACCGCTATCTGCGCCAATCCTTGTCGCGCGACGATGTGTTGGCAAGCTTTTCGGGCATCCGGCCGCTGCTCGACGACAAGTCCGGCAACCCATCTGCCGTCACGCGCGACTACACCTTCGAGGTCGAGGACGTTGGCGGCAAGGCGCCGCTGCTGTCGATCTTTGGCGGCAAGATCACGACCTATCGAAAACTGGCCGAACACGCGCTTGAGAGGCTGCGGCCATACCTCGCCAGGCCCAGTGGAGCCTGGACGGCGGGCGCCCCCATGCCGGGCGGCGACATGGAAGACGCCGATTTCGAGCGCTTTGCCGCTCAATTCGGCACGCGCCATCCCTGGCTGCCACCGGCGCTGGCCCTGCACTATGCCCGGCTTTACGGCACGCGGGCCGAGCGCGTCGTTGATGGCGCGCGCAAAGTCGCGGACCTCGGCAAGGCCTTCGGAGGACGGCTGTATCAGCGCGAGGCGGAGTTCTTGATCGCCGAGGAATGGGCCGCTACCGATGAGGATATCCTGACGCGGCGCACCAAGCACTACCTGCACCTGACGCCGCAACAGACACGCGATTTCCAGAGCTGGATGGCGGCACGATGACGACGGTCAGAGCGATACGCGACGTGCCCGGAGCCATGGAGTTCCTACATTACTCGGCCAAGTGTGGGCAGGACCCGTTGCTGGTGCAGGCGGCGGGCGGCAACACCTCGATCAAACAGAACGGCGTCCTGTGGGTGAAGGCGTCCGGCACCGAACTTGCCGATGCGTTGCTGAAGGATATTTTCGTGCCGGTGGCCTTGGCTCCGCTCCTCACCGGATTGGAGCGCGGCGACCCGGCCTGCGAGACATCGGCCGATTTCGTGGTCAGGGAGTTGAATACCAGGGGCCTGCGTCCGTCGATCGAAACGACGTTTCACGCCGTATTGCCGCAACGCATCGTCGTGCATGTGCATTGCGTCGAGACGCTGTCCTGGGCGTGCCGTGAGGATGGCGAAGCCGAACTGCGCACCCGGCTCAAGGGCCTGGACTGGGTTTGGGTGCCGTACGGGCGGCCCGGCCTGCCGCTCAGTCTGCAGCTGAAGGCGCGTCTGTCCCCGATCCCATCGGTGGTCGTGCTCGGCAACCATGGATTGGTGGTGGCGGGCGAAACGGTGGAGGCGGCGGCCAAGCTCTTGGCCGAGGTCGGGCGGCGCCTGCGCCGTCCCGCGGCGGAGGCGAGGCCCGCCAACTGGGCCAAGCTGGAACAGGCCGCCAATGGCAGCACATACCTGCCAGTCCGCGACGCGCAGGTGCATGGCATCGCGACCGATCCGTTTCGTTTGGAGGCGGCGCGCCGCGGATCCCTTTACCCTGACCACGTCATATTTCTCGGGCCGTCAGCCGTCGTGCTGAGCGAGGGCGAGACTGCGGCCGACGCCCTGGCGCGCGAGCCGCGGCCGATGGCACCGCTGATGCTGGTTCCCGGGGCGGGGGCGTTGTTGCCGCAAAGCGCCCTGCCGTCGGCCCATGCGCTTGCGCGCTGCCTGGCCGATGTTACGGCGCGGCTGCGGCCCGGCGATCCGCTGCACTACCTGAACCCGTCGGACGAAATGGCGCTGCTGAACTGGGACGCCGAGAAATACCGCCAGGCGCTGGCCAAGCGGGCGACATGACGATAATGGACAAACTTGCGCTGGGCATCGATATCGGTACCTCCGGGGCGCGGGTGGCGGTGCTGGATGCGGCCGGCGACGTGGTGGCCGAAGCCGCCGCCGCGATGGCAGCGCCGATGCGCACCGGAGCGTCACTCATCCAGGACGCGAGCCACTGGCTGGAGGCGGCGGTTGCAGCCATGGCCAAGCTGCGCGCCTCCGATGTGCTGCATCGTATCGGCGCGGTCGCGGTCGATGGCACCTCCGGCACCGTGCTTGGCGTCGATCAGGACGGGCGCCCCTTGGCGCCTGCCCGCATGTACAACGATGCGTGTCGCCCGGAATCGATTGCCGCGATTGCCGCCGTGGCGCCTGCCAGCAGTGCGGCCCATGGCGCAAGCTCGGCGCTCGGCCGCGCCATGGAGATGCAGGTGCTGCGCCCGCATCGCATTCTGCATCAGGCCGATTGGCTCGCCGGGCAGCTGTCGGGCCGCTTCGATATCAGCGACGAGAACAATGCGCTGAAAACGGGCTACGACCCGGTGGCGCGGCGCTGGCCCCAATGGATCGCTGCGGCCGGCATGGATGTCTCGCTGTTGCCAGACGTCGTGCCGGCCGGAACCGCCATCGGACGGTGCCAGGGCCCGCACGCGCGCACGCTCGGATTGCCGGCCGGCGCCCTGGTCGTGACGGGAACAACGGACGGATGCGCGGCATTTCTTGCCACCGGGGCCGATCAACCCGGTGATGGCGTTACGTCCTTGGGCTCAACCCTGGTCCTGAAACTGCTGTGCGACAAACCGTTGTTTGCGCCCGAATACGGCATCTATTCGCACCGCATTGGCGATGTATGGTTGGCGGGCGGCGCGTCCAATACGGGCGGCGCGGCCCTGCTGCAGCACTTCACGGTCGAAGAGATGCGCGCGCTTGAACCGCAGCTTGCTCCAGATCGCGCAACGGGGCTCGACTACTATCCGCTGCCGGGCGCAGGTGAACGCTTCCCCGTCAATGATCCTGCCGTAGCAAGCCGTGTGACGCCCTGCCCGGCTGACCGGGCGGTCTTTCTGCAGGGCCTCTTAGAAGGGATCGCCAACGTGGAAGCACTCGGCTATCAGCGCCTGGCCGAAATCGGAGCGCCGCCATTGAGCAGCCTGCGTACGGTTGGCGGCGGCGCGGGGAACAAGGTGTGGACGGAGATCCGGCGGCGCAGGGTGCCGGCGCCGTTTCTTGCCGCGCGCAGCGAGGCCGCAGCGGCTGGCGTCGCGCGGCTGGCGCTGAAAGCAATGCGGGCGGTGTCATGAGCAAAGAACCGACAGCCATCGAGGGTCTCAGCGAGGTGATAGCGGCGCACGATCTGTTCCTGATCGACCAATACGGCGTGCTGCATGACGGGCGCTCGCTCTATCCGGGAGCCGTGGCGGCGCTTCAGGCCATCAAGGCTGCGGGCAAGACCAGCATCATTCTCACCAATTCCGGGAAGCGCGCGGTGCAGAACGCTGAGCGGCTGCACCAACTGGGTCTGCCGCGAGAGAATTTCAGCGCCGTCGTGAGTTCCGGCGAGGTGAGCTGGCACGCCATTGACGAGGGCCAGTTCGGTCCGCCATTCGCCCGCGGTGCACGAGCCTTTCTGGTCGGACGGCGTGGTGACGATTATGGCCTCGATGGGCTGGATCTGGAGTTTACGGACGATCCGGCCAAAGCCGATATGGTGCTGATCCTGGGGTGCGATGTGCCGCGCGTCAGTCTTGCCCACTACCGCCGCCTGCTCACGCCAGCCGCTCGTGCCGGGGTTCCGGCCCTGTGCTCCAATCCCGACAAGCTGATGCTGTCCGCAAAGGGCCTGCAACCGGCTCCGGGAGCACTGGCGGACATCTACCAGGAGCTTGGCGGCAAGGTGCGCTATCTCGGAAAGCCGTATGCCGACATCTATCGGTATGCCCTGAGCCAGGCGTCGGGCATTCCCAAACCCCGCGTGCTGGCGATTGGAGACAGTGTCGAACACGACATCGCTGGAGCGATCCGGATCGGGGTGCCGTCGCTACTGATCCGTGGCGGCATCCTGGCCGAGCTCGACGGTGCCGATCTCGAAAATCTCTACGCTGAGTACCAGGCCTGGCCGGACTACATTCTGGGCAAACTGGCGCCGTGAATAGCGACGCTACATCGTTCCGGCCACCGCCTCCAAGATCCCGATGTATCCCTCCGCGGCCCAGGCGGAGCGGCCGATGAACAATCCGTCGACGTTGGATTGCGCGGCGAGCTCGCGGCAGTTGCCGGGACTGACGCTGCCACCGTACAGCACCGGCAGCGGGCGGCCGATGACCTCAACGGTCAGCTCTTTTATCATAGCGTGCTGTTCGTTCACGAAGCCGGGTTCGGCCGGAGTGCCGCCCTCGCCGATCGACCACACCGGCTCGTAGGCGATGAGGATGGTCTGGGCGCGATGTTCCGGCGCGATCTTCGACAGCGCCGCTGCGACCTGGCGCGCCAGCACCTGCGACGTTTGTTTGGCGTCGAACTCCGCGCGGGTATCGCCGATACAGACCAGCGGTGTCAGCCCGTGTTTGAGCGCGGCGGACGTTTTCAGCGACACCGTCTCGTTGGTCTCGCCGAAATGCGTGCGCCGCTCGCTGTGGCCGAGTTCGACCAGGCTTGCTCCGGCATCCTTGATCATCAGCGGCGAGATTTCACCGGTCCAGGCGCCAGCGTCGGCCCAATGCATGTTCTGCGCACCGACGCGCACGCGCGATCCGGCCAGCAGGCCGGCAACCTCCGCAATTGACGTAAACGGAGGAATGACAAAGGGTTGCACGCGCGCGTCGGCAATGACCGGTGCGGCCGCGAGTGCCGTGGCAAACGCCTGCGCTTCGGCACGCGTCTTGTTCATCTTCCAGCTGGTGCCGATCCAGAGTGGGTCTGTCATGAGAGCTTCCGATTCTAAGGGGGGTAGAACGGCACCGGATGCCGTCCGGATGCCAGGTGCGGCCACGCCGACACCAAGTCCCTTGAGCTAGTGGCTTAGCGACGTATGCGATAGCTGATGTGTGTAGCCTCGATTACCCCAACAATCTCCAGTTTGCACTGATTTTGACACTCCGATCTCCTGCGGTCCCATATCAAAGCCCGTAGGGTGGGCTGAGCCTTCGCGAAGCCCACCGATGGCGTTGCTGTTGCGGTGGGCTTGGCGAAGGCTCAGCGCCACTCTACGTATACTGCCCTAAAGCTCCTCGTCGTCGTCCTCGGTGACCGGTTTCGAGGCGGCAATGCCCTCTGCCAGCGTGGCGAGGGGCGCGGCTAGGCTGGAACGATCGCCGGCAGCGATAACGTGACGGCCATTGCTGAGCGCGTAGATCAGGCCGTCTGGGACCGAGGAAGGAATTTTCCAGCCGGCAAGCGCGATCACCAGCACACGGCCGGCGTTGGCCAGTGCGACCGTCTCCGTGCGCACCAGCCGCTCCCAAGCTGCGACGGTCAGCGCCACGACGGGCGTCAGCGACAGATCGAGCGGTTCGGGGCGGATCGCGACGGGGCCGGCATGTGGCAGCCGCAACAGTCCCGGCTCGCCCGCGATGATGCCGCCGGCCAGCAGCGCGGGCATATCGGCTTCGCGCAGCAGCGGAATATGGCGCGTGAGCCCGGCGTGAGTTGCGGCGGCGAAAGCAAAGCGCGGCTGCAGCGCATTGGCCAGGGGCAGCAGCTGGAAGCCGAAATTCACATCCGGCGCCAGCAGCACCATGGTCTGGCCAGCCGATACCGGTGGCGCCACGAATTGTTCGCCGGCAGCCACCTGAGGAACCACGACGAAGCCGATGGCGCCATCACCCTGCGGCGCCAACGGCGACTTGGTCGGCGGATAGAGCAGGGAGCGGAGCAATCCCAAGCGCTCGTAGCCGCGCGAGAGCCGGGACATCAGGCCGACCAGGCTGATCAGTGAACGCAGCATTAGTACCAGGAAGAAAAAGAAGGTGAGCTTTTCGGCCGGCAGCGCCATCAGGCTGCGGCCCTCCGACAGGTAGACGCCATAGAAGGCCGCAAAGACGTGGACGCCCCCAACCACGGTCACGGCGTTCTGTTCGTTCAAGAGATGGCTCTGGCTGCCAAACGCCTGCGACAGCGCTTCGGTGGTCTCGGCCGGGATCGCGGCCTGGTCCAGGCCGCGCCCGGTGCGGCGCATGATCTCGCCGCTGATGAGCCCGAGGACCGGCTGGCGCAGCCGGGCCAGGCCGGCGTTGGATTTGGCCTGCATGCGCACCAGGCGCGAGATCGCCATGCCGTAGGCCGGAACGAACAGCAGGCTGAGAAAGCCGAGCACCGCCATGTCGCGGGCATCCTGCCAGATCAGCGCGCTCATCAGGATCAGCACCATCATGGCGTCGCGCATGCCGGTTTCCACCAGCCGGCCGATCGGGAAGGCGCCGCGCACGGCGCCGTCGAGCCGGGCGGCCAGCGGTTGCGGGCGCAGGACAACGCCGGGATCGATCAGCTGATCCCAGCGGGCGATGCGCGTGAGGCTGCCCGTGAGCTGCCAGAACAGGCGGCCTTGCCAGGCGATGGTCTCGGCATTGACCAGCCGGCCGACGCCATAGCTGAACAGGAACGAGGCCGACCCAAACAGAAAGACGGCGAGCACGGCGGCATCGGGTTTGAGACGAACCGTCCAGGCATGCCAGCCGAGGGCAACATCGCTTGCGCCGGCTTGGGCGCTGTGAAGCAGTTCGGCTAACAGTACGAAAGGGATCGGATGCAACACGGCGCTGGCCACCACGGCGGCCAGCATCAAGGCGAAGCGCCAGCTGCTGCTTTGCGCAAAGTGCCTCAACAAGACAAAATATGTGCCGAGATAGCG
>JAYUAJ010000438.1:0-7949 GCA_043741375.1 Hyphomicrobiaceae bacterium
ATTGTTCTTCGGTGTGCACGTCGGTGACGATCGACAACCCGAATTTGGCTCGCACTTCATCAAAAATCGGGAGCGCGCCTTCCAGCCCGATACCGCGCGTGCCGCCAAGCGATGTGCGGTTGGCCTTGTCGAAACTGGATTTGTAAACAAGCCCTATCCCGAGCCGGGCGGCGATGGATTTGAGTTCGCCCGCCATCATCAGCGCGTGCTCGCGGGACTCCAGCTGGCACGGGCCGGCGAACACCATCAACGGCAGGGCGTTACCGGAGCGGACCGGGCCGATGTTGACGATCGGGTTGGGGGATACGGCGCCGGTCATGATCGTCCCCAAGTAACAAAGGTATCCCGAGCCTGCGCCCGGGATACAAGATGTGCGAACTGTCCGAGGTTGCCACTTAGGCCGCCTTCTCCAGGTCCTTCTTCCACTTGCCGGCTGCGGCCAGAGAATTCATCTTGGCGCGGTGCAGGAACGCCTTCTGGCCGGCAGCCACATTGTCTGGCTTGCCGCTCCAGGCTTTTTGCGCGGCCGCCTGCAGGGCGCGGCCGTAGGAATAGGAAAGGGCCCAGGGCGTCTTGAAGCCTGCATTCATGGCCGAGAGATGCGCCGTGGCCTCCTCGTCGGACTGGCCGCCGGACAGGAACATGATGCCGGCAGTAGCTGCGGGAACCGTGCGGAGGAATGTCTTCACGGTGCGCTCGGCGACTTCGTCCACGCCAACGCGCTTGGGCGCCATCACGCCCGAAATGACCATGTTCGGCTTCAGGATCAGGCCTTCCAACTTGACCCGTGCGGCGCTGAGTTGTGCGAACAAGTCGGACAGAACCGCTTCAGTGACTTCCTGGCAGCGCTCGATGGTATGATCGCCATCCATCAGCACTTCGGGTTCAACCATCGGTACAATGCCGTTAGCCTGGCAGATGGCCGCGTAGCGGGCGAGGGCATAATTGTTCGCCTTGACGGCATAGCGGGTCGGGATCTGCGGGTCGCCCTTGCGCCCAATCTCAATCACGGCGCGCCACTTGGCAAAGCGCGCGCCCAGTTCGTAGTATTCCTTCATGCGGGCATCGAGGCCGTCAAGGCCTTCGGTCAGCGTCTCGCCTGGAAAGCCGATCAGCGGCTTGGCGCCCGTATCGACCTTGATGCCCGGGATCGATCCCATTTTCGTAATAATATCAACCAGTTTTGTGCCGTCCTTGGCCTTCTGACGGATTGTCTCATCGTACAAGATGACACCGGAAATGTACTTCTGCATCGCCTCGGTGGTGCGGAACATAAACTCGCGGTAGTCGCGGCGGTTCTCTTCCGTATTGGTCACACCCACGGCGTCAAACCGCTTCTTGATCGAGGCATTGCTCTCATCGGCCGCCAGCAATCCCTTGTGGTCGGCAACCATTGCCGCTGCGATCTGTTCGAGTGTCTGAGCCATAGCCAGGGCGTCTCCTTGGTACGATTACAATTGAAGGATCTGATTGAGACGCTGGCATAGCCAATATTAACGGGCTAATCCAGCCTCAGTTTGTCTTGCGAGCGGTCACGCGTCGGCGCGCCATAGTGCGCTGCAATGAACGGCATGCCGCGTTGCACAAAAACTGGTGCGGCGCTAGTGATTTGAGGCATAGTCGCGTACGGGAATCGAGGGCTATACTGGCCGGGAACCCAACAAAGACAGGCTTTGGAACGTCCCATGCAGCTTCTGAAGCTGGTCGCGCTGGACCAGGAAGATCTGACAATCGTCTCGGCACATTTGCAGGACGCGGTTTTGCACGTGGGCGATTTGAGCTATCTGCCGAAGGAAAAGCGCTTCCTTGCGATCGTGAACCGTTTCGACTGGCAGCTTGACGCCGAGGGCAAGACCGCGCGGCGACCCGATCATCAGCGCCGGCGCACGGCACTGCGCTTCGAGCATATCACGGCGGTGCGGCGCCACAATATCGCCCAGACAGCACCTACGGCGGTCCTGGCGCTCTTGGCGATCCAATTTGCACCGACGGAGGCGCCATCGGGCCGCATTACGCTGGTCTGCTCAGGTGGCGGAGCACTGCGCTTGGACGCCGAGTGTATCGAAGCCGAGTTGCGCGACCTAGGCCCAATCTGGGCCACGCCGAACAAGCCCGCGCACAATCTAAAGGACGGCCCTGGCTGACAGGCCAGGATGACCGGATTGAATGGAACGCCCAACGTGGGCCGCCAGAGATGACCGATACGCAAGGCGCCGACGCAGCGCTGTCAAGACTTGTCGTGGTCGACCTCGACCCCGGATCTTTCGGGCGTGCGCCGGCGGACGTCGAGCACGAGCGCAAGGTGGCGATTTTCGACCTGCTGGAGGCCAATCACTTTCGTCTGACCGATGGTCCACCGGGCCCCTATCGGTTGCGTCTCGCGATGGTTGCGGACCGGCTGAATTTTGAAGTCAGCGATGCGACCGGCCTGCCGCTGCTGGCCGCGCCGCTGTCCCTAGCGGCGTTCCGGCGGCTGGTGAAGGATTATGTCCTAATCTGCGAAACCTACTACGACGCCATCCGTTCGGCCCCGCCCTCGCGCATCGAAGCGATCGATATGGGCCGGCGGGCCATGCATGACGAGGGCAGCGGGTTGCTGACGGAGCGCTTGATGGGGCGGATCGAGTTCGATCCGCCGACGGCGCGGCGCCTGTTCACACTGCTTTGCGCCCTGCATTGGAGGGCCTGACGAGATGGCCGCCCCGGCAGCGGGCCCCCGCACGGGAAACGGCGAGCTGCCGGCTGCGGTCTTGTTTGCCTGCACCATGAACGCCATCCGATCGCCGATGGCGGCCGCGATCCTCATGCATCTGGCCGGCCCGCGCGCCTACGTCGCCTCCGCCGGGGTGCGCGCGGGGCGGAGCGATCCCATGCTGGTCGAAGTGATGGACGAGATCGGCATCGATGTGACCAGGCACAAGCCGCACGACTTGAGCGAACTTGCCGACACGTCGTTTGATCTGGTCGTGACGCTGTCGCCCGAAGCGCACCACCAAGTGCTCGATCTGACCCGCACAATGGCGTTCGAGGTTGAGTACTGGCCGACGCTGGACCCGAGCTATGTGGAGGGCACGCGGGAACAGCGGCTGGACGCCTACCGCACCCTGCGCGACTTACTTTTCCAGCGCATCAAGCGGCGGTTTGGGCTGGAGAGCGGGGCGAGTGTTTGAACGTTGGGGGCAGCAAAGCGGAACGCCAAGAACCGCCGCAGGCCAAAGTGCGATGCAGGAGGTGTGGCGCTGTGTTACACTTTAAGCTGACCAAGCCCGGCGAAAGAGTGACCTTGTCGGCACCAAATCACCGGACAGTTGCAAAGGGCACACTTCGGGCGCTACTGCGCGCCGCGAGAGTGAGCATTGATGACTTCAATCTGGCGCAGTCGTAGAATACTACCTATCCACCTCGCCGAACACGATATCCAGGCTCCCCAAGATAGCGCTGACGTCGGCCAGCATGTGACCTCGGTTCATGGAGTCCATGGCCTGGAGATGGGCAAATCCGGGCGCGCGGATCTTGCAGCGGTAGGGCTTGTTTGAGCCGTCCGCCACAAGGTAAACGCCGAATTCGCCCTTGGGCGCCTCGACGGCCGCGTAGACCTCGCCTTCCGGTACATGGAAGCCCTCCGTATAGAGCTTGAAGTGATGGATCAGGCTCTCCATCGAGGTCTTCATCTCGGAGCGTTTTGGCGGAACGACCTTATTGTTTTCGGCCACATGCGGTCCCTGGCCTTCGGGTTCACGCAGCTTCCTGATGCACTGCTGCATGATCTTGACGCTCTCGCGCATCTCCAGCACGCGGATGAGATAGCGGTCGTAGCAGTCGCCGTTCTTGCCGATGGGAATGTCGAAGTCCATCTCGGCATAGCACTCGTAAGGCTGAGCTTTGCGCAGATCCCACGCCGCGCCCGAGCCGCGCACCATGACGCCGGACATGCCCCAGGCGAGGGTGTCCTTCAGGGAAATGACGCCGATATCGACGTTGCGCTGTTTGAAGATGCGGCTTTCGGTCAGCAGCCCCTCGATATCATCAAGCACCTTGGGATGATGCGCGCAGAATTTTTCGATGTCGTCGATGAGAGCTTCGGGGAGGTCCTGATGGACGCCGCCGGGCCGGAAATAGGCCGCGTGCATGCGGCTGCCGGAGGCGCGCTCGTAGAATACCATCAGCTTCTCGCGCTCATCGAAGCCCCAGAGCGGCGGGGTCAACGCGCCCACGTCCATGGCCTGCGTGGTGACGTTGAGCAGATGTGACAGCAGCCGGCCAATCTCGGAATAGAGCACGCGGATGAGCTGCGCGCGGCGGGGAACTTCAAGGCCCAGCAGCTTTTCAATGGCCAGGCAGAAGGCATGCTCCTGGTTCATTGGCGCGACATAATCAAGCCGGTCGAAATACGGGATCGCCTGCAGGTAAGTCTTCTGCTCGATCAGCTTTTCGGTGCCGCGATGGAGCAGGCCGATGTGTGGATCGACGCGGGTGACGACTTCGCCGTCCAGCTCAAGTACCAGGCGCAAAACGCCGTGGGCTGCAGGATGCTGGGGGCCAAAGTTGATATTGAATTGGCGAATGTCGGTGGTGGGCATGTCAAGTCTCGGACAAGGAAAAGGGCCAAATGGTGGGATGGCCAAGTGGCCAATGGTTAATGGCTAATTAGGCGTCGCCAGGCTCAGATGAATTGGCAATCAATCCCGCATAGATTTCAGCAAGCGGAATGGAACTCGATAACAGGGAAATCGCAATGTGGGTCGTCAGTCCGCGCAACTCTATGCCGTCGACCGGGAATTGTCCGGTATCGTCTTTCATCCAAAGAAAGCACAAAGGTTCGTCATGGCTGGCCACGATGTAGGCCTGCAATGTTGCAATAGAGATGTACTCGGCCGGCTTGACGTAAAGATCCCGGTCTTCCGAAGACTTTGAGAGAACCTCAACGATGATTGCAGGGTTACGCGTGGCCAGGTCGGCAAGATCGCCTTCGAACGGCTCGACGACGACGTCTGCATAACGGATCGTAGGCCCGGTATCGACCGCTAGGTCAGATGGTAGAACAAACCACCGCTCTGGATCGACGCGCTTTGACAAAGCTTCGATAAAGCGTGCGGCAATGCGCGCATGCCGTCGCGTGCCGCCCGACACCTGTTGCATGATGCGCCCTCGAACGTACTCGTAGCGGTATTGGTCCGGCTGCTTTTGGGCGAAGTCGAAAAATGCGCGCTTGTCGACCTTACCGAGTGGGCGAGCGTTCGGGGCCGGTTCTCGGCTATCGGCGATGGTCATCGAGTGATCCTCCGGCTTGCAAGTCGTCGCAAGCTACTTCCCCGCCTTCTCATCCCCAGGCAGCACGGCCGGCATCCCTTCCCAAGGCGACTCAAAATCGAACTTACGGAACTCCTGAGTTAGCTTAATAGGCTCATATACCACGCGTTTTTGCTCGTCGTCGTATCTGACTTCGACATATCCGCTCATAGGGAAGTCTTTACGCAATGGGCTGCCCTTAAAACCGTAATCCGTCAAAATCCGCCGCAGGTCCGGGTGGCCGGTGAACAGGATGCCATAGAGATCGAACGCCTCGCGCTCGAACCAGTTGGCGGCCGCAAACACGTCCACGGCCGAGGCCACGGGCGTCGCTTCATCCGTCGCAACCTTAACCCGGATGCGCTGATTGAGCCGCATGCTCAGGAGGTGGTACACCACATCAAAGCGTTTTTCCCGGGCCGGATAGTCGACGCCGCAGAGGTCGATCAGCACCTCGAATTGTAGGCCGGGATCGTCGCGCAACCTAGTCAACATCGGCACGATCTGATCGCGCGCGACGGTGATCGTTAGTTCGTCGAAGCTGGTTGCGCTGGCTGTCAGCCCGGCGCCCAAGGCGGCGCCCACGTGGTCGCCGAGTTCCGCCAAAGTGCCTTGCATCTGTCGTCCTGCCTGAAGGGTTCAGCCCCAATCGAGCCGCAAGGCCGGTGGTAACCCATTGCTGGGCGGCGCGCAAACGCCCTTCATGTCGCGTTGGGTTGATGGGGTGCCGTCCCGAAATAGTAGGGTCGCTGAGAATAGACGAGGGCCGGCCGCCGTTATCTGCACGTCGGACATTTCGCCTGGATGCCAGGCGTAACCGCTCGTTAACCACCCTGGCGACACACTGGCTGGGCACTGATTCTGACGGAGCCTTGTGCCGTGGACGACAAGCTGATCGCCGATACCACAGCCGCGCTGGATCGCGCACTTGCCCGTATCGCTATTTCGGTTGCCGGCTCACCTCAGCGGGCCGAGGCGCTGTTGGCGTCGGTGGGCCGGGGCGAGAGCGACGAATTCGCGGCCCTCTTTCTGTCCCTTGGCGCGGCCTTCATGCGGGCCCGCTTGCTGCTTGCCGATGCTGCGCCACGCCCGGCGTCCTTGCGCAGGCGCGCAGCCGCCTAAACCGGTGCACGCCCCGGAATGCGCCGCGCCTTAACCAAATTCGCAAGACATTCCCGTCACTTGGCCCCGAAATTGCGAGGTTTTTCGCGGGTGCCGTTTAGGATGATCTTAATCGGCATGGGCTAGATTGGGCTCATAACAGGTCAAGGTAGTATCAAGTAAATGGCCGAACAAAACTACAGGGCGCGCGTCCGCTATGTCATCGGCCCCGATGGGTCGCCGTTGACGATTGCCGATCTTCCCCCCACCGACACCAAGCGTTGGGTGATCCGCCGCAAGGCTGAGGTTGTCGCAGCCGTGCGTGGCGGCCTGCTCAGCCTCGAAGAGGCGTGCGAGCGCTACCGCTTGACGGTGGACGAGTTCCTCTCTTGGCAGCGTTCGATCGACAAGCACGGCCTCGCTGGCCTGCGGGCGACGCGTGTGCAGGAATACCGCAACTAACGGTTGCTAAGTCGCGAAGCCGTATGGTGGCAGGATGAACTTGACCCTGCCGGGGCCATTTGCGCCTGCACGACACAGAGTCAGGCAGCGATCGGCTTTCCGGCCGCATCGAAGCGGTGCACCATGTCAGCCTGCGGCGTGACGCTCACGGGGCTGCCGTTGGCAAGCCGCACCGTGCCGTTCTGGCGCACGATGACCGGTTCCGCTGATCCGGTCCCAACGTCCACAAAGACGTAACTGTCCGCGCCCAGATTTTCCGTGTGGATGACCTTGCCTGGCCACCCCGCGCCGTTGGCCGCCAGGTTGAGATGTTCGGCCCGGACGCCGATGGTGTGCGCCTTGTTGCTCTCGGCGAACTTGCCGTTGAGGAAGTTCATCTTTGGCGAGCCAATGAAGCCGGCAACGAACATGCTGGCGGGCTTTTCATAGAGCTCCAACGGTGTGCCGACCTGCTCGACGACCCCGTCGCGCAGCACGCAGATGCGGTCGGCGAGGGTCATCGCCTCCACCTGGTCGTGCGTGACATAGATCATGGTGGTGTCGTGCATCTTCTCGTGCAGCTTGGCGATTTCCAGCCGCGTCGCGACGCGCAGGGCGGCGTCGAGGTTCGACAAGGGTTCGTCGAACAGGAACACCTTTGGGTCGCGCACAATGGCGCGGCCGATGGCAACGCGCTGGCGCTGGCCGCCGGAGAGTTGCTTGGGCAGTCGCTGTAGGTAGGGCGTGATCTGCAGCATTTCGGCCGCTTCGCTGATACGCGTCTTGATGGCGTCGGGATCGCTCTTGGACAGCTGCATGCCGAACGCCATGTTGTCGTAGACGTTCATATGTGGATAGAGCGCATAGCTCTGAAACACCATGGCGACGCCCCGGTCCTTGGGCGTCAGGCGGTTGACCACCTTGCCGCCGATCGAGAGCGTGCCCGACGTTATGTCCTCGAGGCCCGCAATAAGCCGCAGGAGCGTGGATTTTCCGCAGCCGGACGGGCCGACGAAGACCATGAACTCGCCGGCCTTGATGGTGAGGCTGACGCCCTTGATGACCTCGACGGCGCCGAAGTTCTTGCGGATGTCTTTGAGTTCGATGTCAGCCATGGC
>JAYUAJ010000439.1:0-3395 GCA_043741375.1 Hyphomicrobiaceae bacterium
GGTGGCATAGGCGGAGCCTTCATCCGAGCCTTTCTGGCTCACGGCGCCAAAGTGATCGCTGCGGACGTTGCCGCGGCATCAGACTCGAATGGAGACCGGGTGCGCAATGTGGCGCTGGATGTCAGGAGCGATTCTGCAGTGGAGGCATTGGCGGCGAGCACTCCCGAGCTTCATGCCGTCATCCATTGCGCAGGTCGGCTCGCTCGGTGGGAGGAATACAAGTCGGAAATCTTCAAGGATATCCTCGATATTCACTTGGTTGGCGCCCTGCGATTGGCAAACGCCTTTCGCCCCCACCTCAAATCCAGCAAGGGCTGCATTATCAATATCGGTTCGATGTACTCCTATTTTGGCGCCCCGCAGGCGCCGGCCTATAGCGCAGCAAAAACCGCCATCGTTTCGCTGACAAGGTCCTTGGCCATCAGCTTTGCCGCCGACGGTATCCGGGTCAACGCCATCGCCCCAGGCTGGATCAAGACTGAAATGAGTCGTGGAGGCCGGGAAAATCCCGAGTTCAACGCCAAGGTGGTCGCGCGACTTCCAGGCGGGGACTGGGCGGAGCCCGGCGATCTGGCCGGCGCTGCAATTTTCCTGACCTCCGACGCGTCGCGATTGATCAACGGTGTGACCATTCCGGTTGATGGCGGGTATAGCGCCGGCTAAACAATTCCTTTCGCTTCATTCTATGTGCGTTGCGGGTCACTCACGTCATCTGCGGAGCGCACAATCATCGCAGTGCAGAGAAAGCGGTCGTCGCTGCATACCGTAGTCCCGGGGACTAACTGAGTTCGAGCGGCGACGCTAACAGTCCGAGAGCAGTCATCGGGACTGCCTTCGGGTGCATCCCGATATACGAGTCATTTAGCCCCTTCAGTTTGCGGTGGCAGATTGATGCGAAATTCTCGGCCTGACAGTCCGCATTAAGCTCAGATCAGAATGAGTGGGCTGGGGTTCACTCTCGGGACGACGAACATGGGATATTGCACCGGCTCGGCGTCTTGGCAGATCAAAGCAAGCGGATTTGCCAATCGCTGAGGCCGTATCACTTTTTGCAATGAATGGATCGGTGGATTTGTCGTTTTTGTTCCGGCCTACCGACCGTCACCCGTCAGGGCCGAGACCGTTTGGGGCTCGGTCGCGCAGGCCTTTGGCCGGAGCGATAGGGCGGGACGGCGCCCTTTTCGGACGCCGGAGGCCCCAAAAGGTTGGCGAAAGCACCGGACCTATCGGGACAAGCCGCGGTCGCGGCCTCGGGAGATGGCAAGTGTGAGGGTCCGGTCGCGAATGGCGACGTCGATCTCTCTGCCGCGCATCTGAGCGAGTTCCGGTCGCCAGGGGATGTGCGATCCTGGATGACGGCGATGCGTCCGGCTGGAAACGTGACGTCGCGCGTATGCCGGCCAGTGATGCCCATACCTTCGATCATCGGCCGGTAGACCTGGTCGAGGTCTCCCTCAAGCCGCCGGCCGAGCGCGGCCCAGCCTCGCTGGTTCAGCGTGTCGAGCGTGTTCGCCTTGGGCGTGACGCGACCGGCTGGGTCGCGGTAGGCATGGCCTTGTTCGATGAGCCACTCGGCGCGCGCCCGAAACGCGGCGGACAGTTCGGCGCCGAACTTTCGCTCGGCCATCATGGGTTGTTTGCTTTCGACGATGGCGGCATCGAGCCAAGTGGGTAAGTCTGCATCCGGCAGGCGCTCAACCGGCCACAAAGACAGCACTACCACTTTTGCCGTGCGCGCCGACGACTTGCCGCCGACCGACTTCAAGGCGACGATCATACCAGGTTCGGGAGCCTCCTGAGCCGAGGCTTTCACCATTTCGGCGTAGTGCAGGCGGCCATCGGCGCCGTCGACGACGATGAATTTGCGATCCGTCATCTCATCGGCGATCCCGACCTCGGCGACGCGGCCGATCACGTGCGCCGCTCCCTTGCGGCCGGAGAAGATGGCGAAGTCGCTGGACGGGCGGTCCGGCCCGTGCTCGCGCATGACACGATGCATCGTGACCATGATGTCGCCGCGTTCGCCGAGGCTGCGCAACTTGGCCTGCAGATCGTTGTCGACGTGCCAGACACCGGTCCAAGGCTCCTTGGCGAGCCCCATTTTCTCAAGGCGCCGGAGCCGGGCGATGCGCAGGGCCTGGCGCTGCCGGTCGGCGCCGGGAAAGGTGGAAACGACCAGGACGTTGTTGTTGGTATCCCTCACGATGCCAGCATCCAGTGACGTAAATCGCATGGCCTGGATTTCATTGGCCAACTTCACGGCGCGCTCGAACGGTTGTTCTGCGCCGAGTTCGCGTGTGACCAGATCGCGGGCGCGATGACGGATGCCGTGGCTGATGTAGTGCCGCGCCATGACGAGATCCTTGCCCAGGTCGTCATGACCCGCGATCACGATGTGCGTGTGCGGATGTCCGGTGTTGAAGTGGTCGGTGGCCACCCAGTCGAGCTTGGTGTGGAGATCGTGCTCCATCTTGGCCATCAGATCGCGCACGAAGGGTTTGAGGTCGCGCATGCGCGCGCCGTCCTCGGGCGCGACAATGAACCGGAACTGATAGGTGTCGCCCTTCTGGCGTTCCAGGAACCCGCCACTGTCGGCGGCGTCGTGCTCGCGGTCATAGAGTTGGCCCGGGCCACCGGCGCGAGTGACGCCATCGCGCTGGATATAATGCAGGTGGGCGCGGGCGGCGCCGAGGTCGGAGGCGCCGTGACGGGCGATGCGCGCCTTCACGATGACTCGGCGCCAACCGGCGGGGGCCGGCGTTAATCCATAGAGTGCGCCCTTGCCGCGCGCCAATTGGTTGACCGGCCGGCGTGTCAGCGCATTGGCCCAGGGCGACTTCGGCGCACGGTTGCGCGACGCGGCTTTGACTACGACGCGCGTCAGCCGGCCATCCTTGTCGACCGATCGGGCGCGCGTGCTGCTGATCTTCGGTTTGAAATCGGACTCGGACATTGCGTCGCTCGCAGCGATCATTTACAGGTCCAATTGGGGATGAGATTTGCGATATTTTGAGGGCGTTGATTACGCCTTTCTGTTCATTCGCTCTCGTACAATTCAATGTCACGCAAATAATGTTTGACGTCAGTTTTAGCGCCGATGTTCTGGGCTATTTTGACGGGTTGCCGGTACGTATCTATCTTGCCCTATGACCCACCGATCCAACTCCCAATGAACCTCTCGACAAAACACGTCGCCACCATCATTTCAAGTTCAGCACGATCGCATCACAAGATTGAACCCGCGATCGATCAATAGCTTGAAATAGATGGAGCATAACAGATGGACAATCGACATCGACTGGAGCGCCGTTCAATTGGCTCGACTGTTGTTCGCGATCCGTTGGGCCGATCTCCCCGAGATCGCGCTCCGCCCCGCTTCCCTCCGGAGCCGCCGT
>JAYUAJ010000440.1:0-3390 GCA_043741375.1 Hyphomicrobiaceae bacterium
GATCGCGGTGCTCTACGTCCACGGCGTGTTCCGGCTTGTTGTGGACCCGGACCGCGCTCGGCTGTTTACGCTGCTGTTCGCCACCAATTTCTACCTGACCGCCAGCGCGCTGCCGTTCGCGCTGAATGCCGATGTGCTGCAGATCGTGAGCTGGGCCGCCATCGTGTTTCACGCCCTACGCGCGGCCGACAGCAACAAATGGCAGCACTGGCTGGCGCTGGCGCTCTGGTCGGCGGCGGCGGTTTATACCAAGTACACGGTGCTGGTGCTGTTTGTGGCGCTCGGGCTGGCGAGCCTGGCCGTGCCGCAGTACCGCAAGATCTGGCTGCAGCCGTACCTGTATGTCTGCGCAGCGGTTGGTGTGCTGATGGTGTCGCCACTGTTGTACGCCATCGCCACCCGAACCGATTCCGTCGGGCATGCGGAAGGCCTGCTGGCCTGGGATGCGCCGGTGGGATGGCGGATCTTCAATCTGTGGCAGATGGCGCTTGGCCTATTGCTCTATTTGGCACCGGGCTGGATCATTCTTGCCGGCGGTTTTCTGCGTCGGGATTGCCGCTGGGCGGGCGGTGGCGGCGCCAGCCCGGAGGTGCGTTTTCTGCGGGTTTCCAACGCCGTATTGTTAGGAATTCTGGCGCTGCTGGTGCTGGTTGGCGGTCTCAGTTTTTCGTCCCGCTATGTCGCCCCGTTCCTGATCCTGTTTGCGCTCGCGGTTTGCCCGTTGGTCGAGTTCGACCGCTCGCGCTGGGCCGGCATCGAGACCCGGACGCTGCGCACGCTGACGGTCACAGCAACTCTCATGCTGATCGCGGGGACGCTGATCTACGGTGTCTTCACCAGTCACGACGTGATGCAGGAACCCTCCTTCGAGGCCGCCGCCGCCATCCGCGCCGACTGGAACCGGCGCTATTCGTGCGGTCCCGCCTATCTGCTCGGCGACATCGGCAGCGCCAACGGCATGGCGCTCACGGGACCTCCGCTGCCGGTCGGTATACCGATGGATATCGTGCAGCAGGTGAGCTGGTTCGATCCAGGGCTGCTAAAGAGCAAAGGCGCCATCGTGGTGTATCGGGATGCGGTGAATTGGGGCGAGGTCGCCCGCGCCCTGCCCGCCGTAGGGCCGCGCGACACGCAGACCATTACGTTGCCGATGCTGCGGACACGGACGGGCGCCACCTACACCTACCGCTACTTCTTTTTGCCGCCTGCAGCATGTGCCGCCGGGAATTGAGCCGCCAACCTTACATTTTCGAAACCAAGCAATTTTAGTGATCGGCTCAACGGAGTGCTAACGGGCAACAGCCTAGGGTGAGGTCGAGCGGCGTCACTTCAGAGGTACTTTATATGGATCCCCTGCTTCCCATCGATCCCCCGGTTCAGGTTGTCGTTGACCCACCGGTCCTTCCCGAACCACCGATCGTGGTCGATGTGCCGGTGGACCCGCCTCTCGTCACCGATACCCCGGTACTTCCGGTCGATCCGGCAGAACCCACCGAGGAGGACGACAGCGCCAGCGTCGATCCGGTCACCATCGATCATAGCAACGACACCGGCCCCTTCCGGTTGAGAGGCGGCCACGGCGACGACCACTTCCGTGGCGGCCACGGCAATGACGAGATGCATGGTGGCCAAGGGCACGACCAGTTGGTGGGTGGCGAAGGCAACGACAACGAAGACGGCGGTGCCGGCGATGATTCGCTGGACGGCGGAGCTGGCGACGACACCGAGTCCGGCGGCTCAGGCAACGACAGCCTGGATGGCGGCGCGGGCAGGGACTCGCTCGACGGTGGCGCCGGCAACGATAAGATCCTGGGCGGAGCGGGCGCCGACAGCATCGAAGGCGGCGCGGGCAAGGACAAGGAGCTCGGCGGCGCGGGCAACGACAGCCTGGACGGCGGCGCCGGCAAGGATGACCTGGCAGGCGGCGGCGGCAACGACACGCTCACCGGTGGCACGGGTCACGACCTGTTCCACATGGGCAAGCGCGGTGGCGACGATGTCATCACCGACTTTACCGTGACCGGCGCAAACGGCGACAAGATCGACCTGCACAACGCCAGTCTACACTTCCAGGGCTTCCTGGACCTGATCTCACACTTCACTCAGGACGGCGACAATGCCGTGCTCGATCTCGGCAACGGCAACAGCCTGACGCTGGACCATGTCGATATCCATGCGCTGACCGTGCATGACTTCATGATGTAGCTTACATTGTCGGCCGGGGCGCAGCGCAGCGTCCCGGCAGCTCCGGCAGAGCTTGAGGTGATCGCGGGTCAAGAGCGGCCTTGTTGCGGGCTTGAAACAGTCCGTCGTCCTGAGATTTGGCGAGCATGACCTCCAAGGCGACATCCAGACTGTAAATCAGGCCGTCGGTGGCGTAGTCGGCGTCTGCGATGTAGCCGTCGCCATCGTTCATCATACGTCGCAACAACGTGTGGCCGAAGCCGGTGCGCTTTGGAGCAACGACCTTGGGGCCATCGTGTTCCTGCCAGCACAACTTGAAGCGCCGTCCGTCTTCGCCGTCGTCAATGCGCCAGCGGATCGAGACGCGCCCCTTGGGTACTGACAAGGCGCCGTGTTTGGCGGCGTTGGTCGCGAGTTCATGGATGACCAGCGCGAAGGTCTGGGCGGCCGAAGCGTTGAGGACCACCGGAGGACCACCGAACGAGATCGCACCCTGATGCTCCTCGCTTTCGCGCACGATGATCTTGTCGAGCGGAGCGCCTTGCCAGTTCGTTTCCGTCAACGAGGCGTACGCGCGCGATATCGCTTCCAGGCGGCGCAGCAGGGAACGGCGCGCCTGCTCTATAGTCTGATCGCTGACCAGGCTTCGCGCGGCGACGGACTGCACGACCGCAATCAAATTCTTGGTACGGTGGATGAGCTCCATATTGAGCAACTTCTGGGTCTCTTCGGCGCGTTTCTTGTCCGAAATGTCTTCCCAGATCGCGCCGACACCGATGATGCTGTCGTCGGCGCCGCGCAACGGATAGGCTTGGCCGATGAAATGGCGCGAGACGAGCGTACCATCGTCCGATGTCACTTGATCGGTTAGTTCGATCGGGGCGCTGCTGTCGCCAGTTCGCAGCACGTGCCGGTAGATTGGGCCCAGTTCAACGCTGCCTGCCGGATAGATTTCTTCAAGCGTCTTTCCGATATGCGATTCTATGGACGCGCCATTCATGCGTGACAAAGTTTCGCTCACGCGGACACAGCGCAGATCGCGGTCGAACATGCCAAGACCAATCGGAGCCTGGCGGTAAATCGATTCGACCTCTACGGCCCGTTGCACCGCCTCCTTGGTGGTTTTGGCGAGCAGTTCCTCAGTACGCTTGCGTTCCGAGATATCGATGATGACGCCGATCCATCCCACGACGACGCCGACTTCAT
>JAYUAJ010000441.1:0-3385 GCA_043741375.1 Hyphomicrobiaceae bacterium
CAGGCCATTACCGAACGGCTGAAGGCGCTGGCGCGGGACGACATCATCGGCAAGCTGACCATCGCAGGCTTTTGGGAGGCTCCCGTCGAGCACGGCGGCATCGATCAATCCTGCGAAACCTGCGTCTATTTCCAGGTGCACCGCCGCCATTGCGAGTTGCCCGAAATCGATCTGCCGGTCGAGTCCCATTGGTCGTGCAGGCTATGGCGGATCTGAGCGGGATTTCGGAAACGTGTTCTTGCGATTTTCCGTGAAAATCCTGCTCAATCGAAGGAAAGCGCCATGATCGCCATCATCGGCTGCGGCAATGCCAACCGGTCCGACGATGCGGCCGGTCTTGAAGTCGTGCGCGCGCTCAAAGCCAGCGGCCGCCTGATGGGACGCGCCGATATCCGGCTGCTCGACGCGGGCACCGATGGGATGGCGGTGATGTTTGCCGCGCGCGGCTGCGGTACGCTAGTGCTGGTCGATTGCTGCCGCACAGGGGCCGAGCCTGGCGCCGTATTCGAGGTCCCGGGCCACGAATTGGAATCCAAACCCATGACCTCGCTCAATCTCCACGATTTTCGCTGGGACAATGCGCTGTATGCCGGCCGCAAAATGTATGGCGAAACGTTTCCCGCCGACGTGACGGTGTATTTGATCGAAGCCAAGAGCCTCGATCTCGGATTGGAGCTTTCGCCAGAGGTTGCCGCAGCATCCGCAACGGTTGCCGCGAAAATAGAAGCCCGCTTTCCCGGCGCTGTGAACGTGGCACTCGCCGGGGCCTCGCGATGACGGCCACGGCCCTTCTCACCATCCGCCGCGCCGCGCTGCATTTCAGCGCTGAGACCTTTGAGCGTTATTTCGCCGGCCTCTCGAGCCTCGTCCTGTTGCGCGACAGCGCCGATCTGCTCGTGCTCCCGGTGCGGCTTGGCGCGGGCGGAGGCTATATCATCAAGCTGCGCAATGGCACCGGTGACCGCACCGTCGATGCAGCGGATTTCTTTCGCAACAACGGCATCGACGATGCCGTCAGCCTCACGGTCCCCGCACAGTGGAGCGAAGACCGCGCTGCGTTGGTCGTCGTCAATCTGTTCGACTGAAAACGAAGTTTACAATACGACAATCTATTAGACAGTCTGCAAAACGTTGGTTATCAGTAGCTGCAAGATCCTTCTTGGCTGGCGTCGTTCCCCGCAAAAGGAATGCAGCATGCTCGACAAAGTAGACGCGCAAGTGCAGGCCGCGTTGGCCGCCGCGGGGGACGAGACGGCCTCGCCGGCCGAGCGCGCCGAGATGCTGATGGAGATCGCCATGGGCCTGCAGATGCGGCCCAAATCCGCCGGTCAGATCGCAGCGGCCATCACTCTCTACGACAAAGCAATCGCGCTGTGCCCTGAGCCTCAGACACTGATGCGTGCGCGCATGACCAGCCGCAAGGCGACTGCGTTGCAGATCGTGCCCGAAGAGGGAACACACTCGCTGGAAGCAGCGCGCGCGTGCTTCGAAACCGCCTTGCCGGTCTTGCGCAGCGGCGGCAGCCCTGAGGAGGTGGCCGAAGCCGAAATGAATCTCGGGCTCGTCTTGCAGGCGCTGGCCGGCAGCCATCGGGCCCGCATCACGGATGCCATCGCCGCCTATCAGCGCGCGCTGCGCACTTTTGACAGGGCGCGGTTCCCCCAGGAGTTCGCGATTCTTCAAAACAATCTCGCCACCGCATTTCTTTCCATCCCGTTCACCGACGAGCGCGCGAAAATTCGCGAAGCGCTCGCTGTGCAGGCTTTCGAGGAAGGGCTGAAAGTCGTCAGTCTGGTCGACCATCCGGCGGAATACGCCATGCTGCAGAACAATCTCGGCAATGCGCTGCAATACGCCTCGTCGAGCCACCCGATCGAAAATAATTTCCGCGCAATTGTAGCCTATGACGAAGCGCTGAAAGTCCGCACCCGCGATACGACGGCGGTCGAATATGCGAATACGATCTCCAATAAGGCGAACTGCTTATGGAATTTGCCCGACGACCCAGCCAATCCCGAGCGCGGCAACCGGCGCAACCTGACTGCGGCGCGGGACCTTTATACCGAAGCGCGGCAAATCTTCATGCAATATGGCGAGCTTGAAAAAGCACGCATTGCATCGGAGGCGTTCGGATTGATTGAACGGGAGATCCTGTCCGTCAGCCCGGAAAATAACGCGACTGCCCAGCATATGCATTCCTAGGTCCTGCCTCGATAGCACGGGAGAAAACAACGTGATGCCTGCAAGTCTGACCTTGGCCAATGTGGCCTTAACCCTGATGGCCGGTCTCGCGGCTGCGATGGCTGGCGGCGTGGCTGGCGGCGTCTATACCGGCGGCAAAGCACTCGGCAATGAATTGGCGGCATTTCTCGGCGCCTTTTACGGGCCGCTGGCGGGGTTCACTGGCGTAGCAGCTGGTCTGCTTGTTTTAGCGCTGATGGGCTGAGGAGGCGCACATGCTGGACATGGCACTGAGTTCCATTGGTCTGTTTCTTCGCGGCAAGCTTTTCGCCGATCCCGGCAAAGCGATAATTCAGGTTGTCATCGGAACCGTTGCGACCCTGCTGCTGTTTCTGATCAGCGTGAAACTCCTAGCCGTACCGCTTTGGCTCGCAGCCGTTTTCGCCGGATTCGCCGGCGGAGCGCTGCAGCCCTACCTCTTCAAGGATCTTAAGTACCGCTAACCGTCATCGCTCGAAGGGCACTCCCGTGAATGCGATCGATACCCAGTCTCTGAAACGCGACGATGCGAGCGCCCTGATCGGCGATATCGAGCGGCTGGAATTGATCTTCGAGGGCTGGGACGAGACCGCACGCGGGGCAGCGATCGCCTATCGCCGATCGATCGAGGCGCTGCACGGCGAGGCGCTGCGGCGGCTTGTCAAGGCGCTCAAGACTAGTCCCGAAGCGCTCGCCGCAATGAAGGCTGCCGTCTCCGACGAGGTGGTCTACGCGGTGCTGCGCCGCCACGACATTGTCAAGCCGAGCCTCACCGAGCGGGTCGAGACCGCGCTCGAAGGCATCCGCCCGATGCTGGCCTCGCACGGCGGCGATGTCGAGCTGGTGGCGATCATGCCGCCGGCGATCCAAGTCCGCTTCCTAGGAGCGTGTGACGGCTGTCCCGCCTCGGCCTTGACGTTTCACGCCGGCGTCAAAAAAGCGGTCGAGGACGCCTGCCCGGAAATCACGGACATTGTTCAGGTCAAAGGCATGAGCAGCGGGCCAAACGAGGATAGCGTGAGGTTTGTCAGCCCGTTTGCCTTGGCGTCATCCAACGCCTGGGAATACGCGGCCAAATTGGCGGACATTCCCGAAGGGGGCATCCGCCCGCTCGAACTCGCCGGCGAAAAAGTCATCCTGGCGCGCCGAGGCGGAATTGTTTCGT
>JAYUAJ010000442.1:0-3382 GCA_043741375.1 Hyphomicrobiaceae bacterium
AATGAAACGGATGGATTTTTTCGCAGGGCAAGGCGCGAGGAGGCGTCATAGCTCGGCCTATGGCAACGACGAGCAACGCGGCCCTGCGGAAAAAGACGCTGTTTCATGTCTCGATATTTGCGAAGCAGACCACTAGTAGAGTGACACTTAAATAACGAAACATTACAATGATGCATTTCCATAGCAGGGAGATGTGTCAACCATGCGCCAGACCGAACTGAAGTTAAGCCGGCAGGACCGGCAAGTGCTTGATGAGTTTCGTTCCAAAGGTATCCACATGGCCCGCGAGTTGAATCGAGCGCACATTCTCTCTGCCCTGGATCGCAAGATCGCTGAGAGCCAGATCATGGAAGTTCTGGGCGTTGGGCGGACGGCGATCTGGCGTACCCGGGCTGCGTATTTGGAGGGCGGATTGGAATTCGCCTTGCAAGACGTCGGGCGTCCTGGCAAGCCCAAGCAGTACCGAACCGACCATGAGGCGCAAGTAGCGGCCCTGGCAGGCTCGGACCCCCCGGCCGGCACCCGGCGCTGGACGCTGGCGCTATTGACCGAGGCGGCGCGGTCGCACCCGCAGAGGCGCGAGATCAGCCGAGAAACTATTCGCCGGTTTCTAAAAAAAACTGCCTCAAGCCGTGGCGCAAACTGATGGGGTGCATCGGCCGTCTGACCGAGGAATACCGGTGCCGCATGTATGGCCTGCTCGACCTCTACGCATTGCCCTACAGGAAGCGAGAGCCGGTGGTGTGCATTGATGAGAAGAGCAAGCAACTGCTCAAGGACATTCGCCGCCCGTTGCCCATGAAACCCGGCGTGCCGGCCAAGCAGGACTATGAGTACAAGCGGGCCGGTACCTGCAACCTTTTCGTGGCCGTCGAACCGAAGGGCGAACGGCGAATCGTTGAGGTGACCGGCCGCCGCACCAAGGTGGACTTCGTGAACTTCGTCTCCCGGCTCCTCCAGGAAATTTACGCGAGCGCGCGGAAAGTCCACTTGGTGCTGGACAACCTCAATACGCACTTTCGATCCAGCTTTGAGGAGGTGCTCGGTCACACGGCCGCCGCCGCGCTCCTGCGCCGGGTCGAGTTTCACCATACACCCAAGCATGCAAGCTGGCTCAATATGGCCGAAATCGAGATCGGCATCCTGGAGCGCCAATGTCTGGGCCGGCGTCTCAAGGACCGGGACACGATCACGGCCGAAGTGGCGGTCTGGCAACGCCGCCGCAACGACGACCACTGCGGCATCGTCTGGAGCTTCACTCGCCAAGATGCTGATCGTAAGTTGAGTCGGCATTATGTTTCGTAATTAACGTGTCTTTATACTAGATACCATAGCATTGCCGTGCGCAACACGATGAACTATACATAAAGAGCCATGAAAAATTCCGCCGCTTGGCAAAAACTCCTCGTCCATCGCGATGCCGTCGTCTCGCAGCACATGCGCGACCTGTTCGCCGCCCATCCACAACGGTTCTCGCGCCTGTCACTGCAACTGGATGGCATGCTGATCGACTATTCCAAGCATCGCGTTACCGGCGAAACCATGGCCTTGCTCTTCGAGCTCGCGCGCGAAGCCCGCGTCGCGGAACGGGCCGCCGCCATGGTCAGCGGTGAAAAAATCAACAGCACGGAAAACCGTGCCGCACTGCACACGGCGCTGCGCAATCGGGCCAACGCCCCCGTGATGCTCGACAGCCACGACGTGATGCCCGACATCAACCGGGTGCTGGCGCATATGGGCCGGTTCAGCGACGCCGTGCGCAGCGGCGCCTGGCTGGGTCACACGGGGAAGCCGATCACCGACATCGTCAACATCGGCATCGGCGGGTCCGACCTCGGTCCGCACATGGTCTGTGAAGCATTACGGCCCTACGGTCATCCGCGCCTCACGGCGCATTTCGTTTCCAACGTGGATGCGAGCCACCTGTTCGATACGCTCAAACGGATAACGCCGGAAAGCACGCTGTTCATCATCGCCTCGAAGACCTTCACGACCCAAGAGACCCTCGCCAACGCCCATACGGCGCGCCGCTGGTTTCTGCGCAACGCCGATGACGCGGCCATCGCCAAACATTTCGTCGCGGTTTCCACCAACGCCAGCGCGGTCGGCGAATTCGGCATCGATACGGCCAACATGTTCGAATTCTGGGACTGGGTCGGCGGCCGCTACTCGTTATGGTCGGCCATCGGCTTGTCCATCATGCTGTTCATCGGCCCGGAACGCTTCGGCGAACTGCTAGTGGGCGCCCACGAGATGGACAGGCATTTCCTCTCGGCGCCCGCGGAAAAAAACGCGCCGCTCATACTTGCCCTGCTGGGCCTCTGGTACAACAACTTCCTTGGCGCGGAAAGCCATGCGGTCATTCCCTATGACCAGCATATGCATCGCCTGCCCGCCTACCTGCAGCAACTGGACATGGAGAGCAACGGCAAGGCTGTGACGCGCGACGGGAATGCCGTCGATGGCGCCACCGGCTCCATCATCTGGGGCGAACCGGGCACCAACAGCCAGCACGCTTTTTTTCAGTTGCTGCACCAGGGCACGCGGTTGGTGCCGGTTGATTTTATCGCCGCCATCCGTCCGCACCATCGCGAGAGCGAACATCAGACCATGCTGCTCGCCAATTGCTTGGCGCAGGCACAGGCATTGATGCGCGGCAAGACCGCCGCCGAAGCGCATGCGGAAATGCTTGCCCAGGGACTTTCAACGGAAGCCATCGGTGCGCTGCTGCCGCACAAGGTATTCTCCGGCAACCGCCCCAGCACCACCATACTGCTTGATGAACTGACGCCGCGGATTCTTGGCATGCTGATTGCGCTCTACGAACACAAGGTCTTCGCGCAGGGCATCTTGTGGAACGTCAACTCGTTCGACCAGTGGGGAGTGGAACTGGGCAAGCAACTGGCCGGCCGGATTCTCGGCGATCTGCAAGGCGAATCGATTGTCGGGGAGCACGATGTTTCCACGGCGTCGCTCATCGACCATGTGCGGTCCCGCCGCACAAAGTAAATAGCGGACTGGAACTCACCTAAGCCCTGAAGCTCCAATACTGTATTCAACAACACTATTAAGGATTACAAAACCGCAAGACAAAAAAACAGCACTGCCATTCCCGCGAAGGCGGGAATCCAATTATAACGCCCGCTGAATTGGACCCCCGCCTTCGCGGGGGTGATAATTCTTTGTGCACCTCATATGTCACGTGGAAATGTAACTCTCAATAAATCACTCTTCATCATGTGGCGCCTGATTCTTTTGTCCATGCTTGCGTTGCTCCTGCACGCCCCTGCTCACGCAGCCGGGCAGGCGCAGGAAATCGAATACCCGGCCTGGTTCACGCAATCCTTCCTGGAATTTGACGACGAGGTGCGTGACGCCGGCA
>JAYUAJ010000443.1:0-42163 GCA_043741375.1 Hyphomicrobiaceae bacterium
CCCGAGTACATCAAACGCCACGGCGAGCCGATCACGCTCGAGGATCTCGACAAGCACCGCATCCTGGTGTTCGGCGGACCGAACATCGATAACAACCGCGACATCAACTATCTCGAAACCGCCGGCCGCGACGGGCGCGAGAACCGCCAGGGCGCGCTGGTGGTAAACAACGTCTACGGACTGAAACTGGCCGCTCAGCACGGCGTCGGCATCGCCATGCTGCCGGACTACCTCGCCTCCGGCGATGGCACGCTGGTGCGAATCCTGAAGGACGTCGAACTGCCCGAAAGCCAGACCTACTTCGTCTACCCCGAAGAAATGAAGAACTCCAAGCGCGTGCACGTCTTCCGCGATTTCCTGGTCGCCAAGGCCCGCCAGTGGAAGGCGTAGGGGGCGGTGCGCGTATGGGGGGGCGCGAGGCCAAGTCGTTTGAAGGGAGTTTAGCTGTTTATAGCGGGAATCGACTATAAATGGCTAAACTCACTACAAGAAGTGATGCCGCATAGGCGGCTACGCAAATCTCCGGCAGCACCATCCTACCTCAAGCTGCCTTCCAGCAGTTTGATCTCATCCGGCGTCAGGTCGAACAGCCTGTAAACAATGGCGTTGATCTCGGCCTCGTTGCGTTCGATTTCGGCGCTGAGGCGCGCGACTTCGGCCTTCTCGGCATTGAACCAGTCTTCCCATTGGGTGCGGTCGGCGAGCGGGATTTCGGCTTTGAACTGCGCCTTCACGGCGGCGCGGAAGGCGGCAAAGTTCGTCAGCTCCCACCAGTCATGCAGCTTGCCGTTGAGATTGGGTTCGCGGCCAGCCGGGCAGAGGTCGGGGATGCGGCGGCGGAAAGCGGTTTGGCGCGAGAGACGTTGTTCAGCTGCCCGACCGCTTAGGCGAGCAAATTGAGTGAGCTTGGCTCTTGCGACATCGTCAGTCTTGGGGATCGGCAGCATCTCAACATTCTGATTGAACAAGCGAATAAACCCGCCACGCAGAATTGCGGCAAATCCGGCTAACGCAAACCACGAAGTGTTACTGTTCGCCAATGCAAGAATGAATTCATCTGCTTTCGGAATGAAATAGGCTGTGTTTGCCAAATAGTGAGTGCCTGTATCAAGTGAAAACCCAGATTGGTCCGCGATATCGACATAGACAAGTTTTTCGGCCTCGAATGCTGGCACATAGGCCGCCTGCGCCTGCTGAAGTTCAAACCACTCTTGCTTGGTGGCCCGATCCTCAAGCGACCCCTTGAACGGCAACAAGTGTGCCTTGATGGCCGGGTAGACCTCAATATCAATTACGTTTTTTGGAATATAGATGATCCAGAGATCGCGCGGCTCTGCCCGCCAGCGCTTCAAGTCCTTGCCTTCCAGGAAGGGTTTGAGCAAGTCCGTTGATTTCGGATCTTCGAGGATCAGCCGGTCGCGGGTCGCCCGGTCCACAATGAATGCCTCGTTCAAACCCGTCTTGATCCCATAGAGCGGCGATCCGTAGACCTCTTTCAACGTCCGTTTGCCGGCGACGATCTTTTCACGCAATGCCCGCAGCGCCGGGTTTTCCAGCTCCCAGCTTCCCGCGCCGAGCTTGGCCTGAGGATATGGCCGTGCTCCCGCATCGAATACGGTCGAAAAGTTGTCTATCGGCACCTTATCGAGCTTGAGGAACTCGATCACATGGTCGGGCACTGCGGCTGCCTTGCGCATGGTTAGAATGGCTGGATACGTGGTAACTCCAGCAAAGATCTGCAAATCGCCGAAATCCGTCACGGTCTCGATGCTTGCTTGCTTCAGCAGATATTTGCGCAGCGGCCCGCCCGAGCCTGTCTTGAAGAATGTCGAGGACGAGATGAACCCCAACCGTCCGCCCGGTTTCAGCAGCCGCAAGCCGCGCTCGTAGAAATAGCAGTAGAGGTCAGCCCGGTCGGACACGACATCGAAGCGCGTTTCGAGATAGGGCTTCATCGCCTTGATCAGTTCCATCCGCACATAGGGCGGATTGCCGATGACGACATCGAAGCCGCCTGACGCGAACACCTCCGGGAAGGCCTTGCGCCACTCGAAGCCATGTTTCAGATAGGCGAAGTTGCTGTCCTCAATCAAACTATCGCCGATGCGGACGGTGTGATCGAGGCTGTCCAGCACCTTGCCGCGCCGTGCCGTCTTGATCCACAGCGACAGCTTGGTGATCTCGACGCTCTCTTCGTTGACGTCAACTCCGTAGAGGTTTTGCGACAGCACCTCCCGGTCCACGTCCTCGATGTCTCCCAGCACGTCACCTTCGCCGCGCAAGTCACGCAACTTCTTGTTCACGCGATCATATTCGGCGCGCAGGAAATCGAAGGCCGTGACGAGAAAGACGCCGGAGCCGCAGGCGGGATCAACAACGCGCAGCAGTTTGAGCTGGAACCGGTAGTCCGCCCACGCCAATTTTTCCTGCTTGGTCCAGGCCGGAGTGCCCTTGCGGGCATTGAACTTCAAGGTGTCGTAGTCGGCCGGATCGCCGCCCTTGGCGTATTTCGCCATCACGGATCTGAAAAGATGTTCGACGTGCACGCCCAGCGTCCGTTCGACAATGAAGCGGGCAATGTAGTCTGGCGTGTAGACAATGCCGTCACGCTTGCGCCGCCCGGTCGTGCCGGTTTTCTTCTCGTCTTCCGGCTCATCGCCACGCGCTCGTGCCAGCATCCGCTCGACGTCGGTGACCGACTGCTCGAAGATGTGACCGAGAACCGTCACGCTGACTTCGCTGGCGAAATCATACTCGCCAAGCGCCATGAACGATTTACAGACGTTGTCAGGTAATTCAATTCCATCTATGGACGGATCATCTCTAAACAGACCGCCATTGTAGGGGAGCACTCCCAACTCTTCATTGCCAATATCGATGGCGCGGAACAGCGCTTTGAAGTTATCCCAGATAGGACGCGGGTAGTAGGGATTCTTGTGTTTGAAAGCTCGTTCCAGCGACTTGGCCGGCAACAACGCCGTATCTTCCGCAAACGCCACAAACAGCACCCGGTCGAGAACCTTCTGCGCTGTGCCGATGGCTCTAACGCGATCCTTGCCGCCGGTCGCCGCGTCGACGGCCGTGATCAGCGTCTCGCGCAGACCCTTGTAGTCGCCATAAAGTTTCTCCGTGATGTCCTTGTCAGCCTGCTTGCTGCGGGTGAGCAGCTCCGCCGTGCCGCCGCCCAGCAGCCGTTCGGCCGACAGCAGCAGCACTGCCTTCGCATACTCCTGAGGCTGATCAATCTTGCCAAGGTCGATGCGCTCAAACTCCTGGTTGCCCTCGCCAAAGGCGTACAGCCGGATTTCCAGCATGTTGGAGACCAGCACCCAGCGCACGCCCTTGCTGGCGTTGGCATAGTTCCAGGCCTGCTGCACGGGCGTGATCTTGCGGCCGGGCATCGGCGCATCGAGATCGGCCGTGCGCGCGCCCTTGAGTTCGAACGGCGCGAGGATCTTCGCCTCAACGCCCTCGAACTGCCCCAGCGCGAGATCGACTTCGCCCGAGCCCATCAGCACTTTGGCTTTGACCGTCTGCGGGCGCCCCGCGCCAGCCGAAGCATAGCCGAGAATCGTCTCAACGATGCGGCTCTTGAAATCGCCCTCGATGTGCGATTCGTTCTGCCCGCGTATGGTGCCGTCGCGGATGCTTTGCGCCCAATTTGCAGCAATCGCTTGGTGCGCGGCCGGAATGGCTCGGGGCACGCCCAGAGCCTCTTTCAGCACCCGCGGATTGAACAGTCCCATGCCGGTAGGCATAGGCGATTCCCAATGAGTGTCAATTCGCCGGCACCGACGGCAATGTCTCCGTTTGAACTTTCAATTTGACCCCCGGCCCACCAAAGAGCCGGTGAACCGTAGGGTGCAATAGCGAAAGCGTATTGCACCAGCGGTGCGCGGGACTGGTGCGTTACGGCTGCGCCTAACGCATCCTACAAGTTGCCCATTTGCCTATCACGTTCATACCCCCAGCCCCCTTAGAGCGCCTGGCCGTCGGGGCCGAACACATGCGCGTGCGACGCATCTATAGCCAGGCCGACGTTGGACCGTGGCGCGATTTGGAACGCGCCGCCGGCTTCGACGATCAGGGGGCCCGAGGCTGTGTCGACGTAGACGAAGGTGGTGTTGCCCAGTTGCTCCACAATGGTCGTGGTTCCCTGCAGCTTGGCCTCCCGATCGCCAGGGTCGACCAGGCGCAGGTGCTCGGGGCGAATGCCGATCTCGATCGAGCTGAGGTCGGACGCCGACGCACCATTGCGGGTCGCGAGGACGATCAGCGCATTGCCAGCCACAGTGGCGACCAACGAATTGCCGTCCCCTGGGCGCGCTGAGGCGGGCAGAAAATTCATCGCGGGCGACCCGATGAACGCGGCCACGAACTTGTTGGCGGGCGCGTTGTAGAGCGCCAGCGGCGTGCCGATCTGCGCGATACGTCCCTGGTCCAGCACCACGATCTTGTCGGCCAGCGTCATCGCCTCCACCTGATCGTGGGTGACGTAAATCATGGTGGTTTTCAGCGTCCGGTGCAGGTTGGCGAGTTCCAAGCGCATGGCCACGCGCAATTGCGCGTCGAGATTGGAGAGCGGCTCGTCGAACAGGAACACCTGGGGGTCGCGCACCAGCGCGCGGCCGATGGCAACGCGCTGGCGCTGGCCGCCGGACAGTTGCGCCGGCCGGCGGTCCATCAGTGGCTCAAGCTGCAGCATCCTGGCAACCTGATCGGCGCGTTCGTTCTGCGCGGCCATCGGCATACCGGCAAGCGACATGCTGAAACAGATGTTCTTGCGCACCGTCAGATGCGGATAGAGCGCATAGGACTGGAACACCATGGCGATGCGCCGGTTGGCCGGCGCTACGTGTGTGACGTCCGCGCCGTCGATCAAGACCGCGCCCGAGGTCACCGGCTCGAGCCCGGCGATCATCCTGAGCAGGGTGGACTTGCCGCAGCCCGATGGGCCAAGCAGCGCGCAGAACGATCCGTCGGCCACCGACAGATCGACGCCATGGATGACCTCGACGCTGCCGAAGCGTTTGGTCACATTGCTGAGGTCAACCGAGGCCATGGCGCGCGTTATCCCTTGATGCCCGCCGTCAGCATGATGGCTTGCGTGACCTGGCGCTGGAAGATCAGATAGAGCGCGGCGACCGGCAGGGCGGCGAGCGTCGCGGTCGCCAGCCAGCGCGCGTATTTGACGCCAAACGCATCCGTCACCTGATAGATGCCGACCGTGATGTTCATCATCGGCTCGGTCGAGATGACCAGGAACGGCCAAAGGAAATTGTTCCAGGCGCCGATGAACGTGATGATGGCCAGCGCGGTGGTGATGCCCATGTTCATGGGCAGGTAGAGCCGCCACAGCAGCTGGAATTCGGTGGCGCCGTCGATGATAGCTGCCTCGCGGAAATCCTTCGGTACACCGTCAAAAAATTGCTTGTAGATCATCACCGTTACCGGCGCGATCAGTTGCGGAAGGATGACGCCGCCCCAGGTATTGATGAGACCCAACTGGTTCATCAGGACATAGTGGTTGATGATGAGAGCCGGGATCGGGACCATGAAACTGGCCAGGATCATCCACCACAGGACGCGCCTGCCGGGGAACTCAAGTTGCGAGATGGCGTAGGCGGCCATGGCGCTCATCAGCACGACAATGATGGTCACGCCGCCCGACGTCACCAGCGAATTCAGGTACCAGAGGCCGATCTTGGTATTCACCAGCACGAACGAATAGTTCTCGAAAGTGAAGTGCTCCGGCCAAAGACGGATGCCGGGCTGCACGACGTCCTCCTCCGGTTTGAAGGAGGTGACCAGGGCCCAGTAGATCGGGAAGATCCAGAACAGCGCCAGGAGTATGGTGGCCACGGTGATCAGCAGGCCGGCACCGTCCAGCGGTCCGCGCCGGTTGCGGTTGGCAACGCCCCGGGCTGTGGCGGGCGAAGTTTCCGCGACGCCGACAGTGGCATCTGCAATACTCATCGTTCGCTCCGTACACGAAGGAGTTGGAACTGCAGGACGGAGACGATGACGATGATCGCGAACAGCACCAGCGCGACAGTCGCGCCGTACCCACCCTGGTTTTTCTGAAACGCCGCGCGATAGATCAATTGCACCATCGAAATGGTGGCGTCGCTGCGTCCGCCGGCGGCGAACAGGTAAATCTGATCAAAGATCTTCAATTGCAGGATGAGCTGGATGGTGGCGACCAGCACCGTGATCGGCCAGATCAGCGGCCAAGTGATGCGGCTGAACAGTTGCCAGCGTGTCGCTCCGTCAAGTTCCGCGGCCTCATAGATCTCGCTCGATATGTTGCGCAAGCCGGCAATGAACAGCAGCACGTTGAAGCCGATCAGCCACCACACGGTGACAAACGCAATAACCGGCAGGAAGGCCGGAATGTAGCGGTAGATCGACATATTGCTGCTGAAGAAGCCACGAAACAGGGGCGCATAGATGCCGAACTCGCCGTCCAGCGCCCATTGCCAGATGCGGAACACGACGGACACTGGCAGGATGTAGGGGATGAAGAAGGCCGCCAGCACCGCGCTCTGCCACCAGCCGGTCAGGCGATTGACGCCAAGCGCGATGACCAATCCGAGCAGGGTGCTCGGAACGACGCTGAGCAGGACGAAATAGAACGTGTTCCAGACTGCGGTGGCAAACAGCTTGTCGGAAAACAGCTTGGCGTAGTTGGCAAGGCCGACCCACTTGCCCCAGCCGATCAGGGGTGAATCGGTAAAGGTCATAGCGACCATGGTGAGGGTCGGGTAGACGAACAGCAGCCCGTAAACGAACACAAACGGCCCGATCAGGATCAGCGCCGTCAGCGTCTTCGGCCCCCGTAGGTCCTGCATGTTCAGCACTCTCCTCACCGATTCCAACGAACCGGACCGGTCGACAAGCCGTCACCAGCCTATCGACCGGAAAGTTGTTTCAGGAGAGCCTATTTGACCTGGCCCTGCAAGTCGTCGCGCATGCCTTCCATGGCATCCTTGGACTCTTTCTCGCCGTTGATGGCGGGCATCAGGAAGTTGCCGGCCGCCTCGTAGACAGGCGATGCGACACCGGCCAGCACGGAGCTGGGATCGAACACTGCGGTGGTCGCCAGCTTCGAATAGGTGGCGTTCGGCTGCATCTTCTTGAACTCGTCGTTGTCACGCGCCGCGTTGTAGGCCGGCAAATGACCAGCGGTGGCCCAGAAGGTCGAATGCTTGTTCATCCAGGCGATGATCTCGAGCACCGCCTTCTTCTTTTCCGGCGTCATGGTCTTGCCGACATTGTTGGGAATGGCGAAGGCGTGGCTGTCGGCCCAGGTCGCCGGATGGGCAAAGAAGGTCGGCAGCGGGATGGCGCCCCACTCGAACAGTTTGCCCTTGGCCTTGAGGTCGGTCATGGTCGGAACTTCCCAGACGCCATTGATGTGCATGGCCGCCTTGCCGCCAGTAAAGAGCGCGATCGAGGCCGGATATTCCGTGGACGCCGGAGCAAAGCCGCCCGAGACCCAGCCCTTGATGACGTCGGTGGCCTTTATGGCCTTGGCGAGATTGTCGCCGTCGAGGAACTTGCCGTCCTTCAGGAACGCGCCGTCCTCTTGACCGAGCAGCGAGTAGAAGATGCGCCACATGCTGTCGCCGGCGGCCGAATGGATCGATACGCCGTATTGCGCGCCGGCGCCTTGCAGCTTCTTCAGGGCAGCGGTGAAATTGTCGATGCCATCGAGGCCCTTGGGCAATCCATCATCGCCGAGCAGTCCGGCCTTTTTGAGCAGGTCCTTGTTATAGTACAGAACCACCGAGTGAATATCGAAGGGTACGGCGTATTGCTTGCCGTTCATCTGGCCGGCCTTGAAGTTGGCGTCCTGGTAGTCGCCAGCCTTCAGCCCGACACTCGCGAGATCTTCAGGGGTGATCTCCGACAACGCGCCGGTGGTTACACCCAACGGCAAGCGCGAGAGATGGTAGGTCATAATGTCGGGGCCGGCGCCCACGGCGGCCGACGTCTGCACCTTGGTATAGAAGGGTACGCCCCATTCCAGCGTGGTCGGCTGAATCTCGATCTTGCCGTCCATCTCTTTGTTGAAATCGCCGATCAGCTGCTTCATGCGCACGCCGTCGCCGCCACCCAGAAAATCCCACCAGACCACCGTTTCCTTGGCCTGCGCCACGCCCGCGAACAACGCGGATGAGAGCAAAGCTGCGCCGAGTAGTTTGCCGAACATCGTCAACCTCCCAATTGGGCTGGTAAGCCCTTGCGCCAAGACAATTGCGCCGGAACTGCTGGCGTTTGCAGGCCGGCCTGCTGTCGTTACGAGCAAGGGACTCTCGAACCCGAGACCCCTTGGGCAGGGTGCCAGACCGGACTTTAGCAAAGGTCCAGTGGCTGTCAACACAACACTCGATATGGACCCACATATCGGGTATGGACGATAGCTCCCACCGCGTGCGCTGAAACCATCGACTGTTAGACCGGCGCTTCAATTGACAGCTCTGCGGTTGACCGCACCAGGGCGTCGAACAACGCGGAGGCCACCGGGTCCTCGCCGGGCGCATCGCTCAGCAGGCGGAAGGTGCTGGCAACCAGGCCGCCGCGGCCGACCCGCCGCGAGGCGATCACGGCGGCGGCCTTGTGCACCCAGCCGACCACCAAGCCGGCCTGCACCGGACCGCCATATTCCCAGGGCTCGAAACCTCCGAGCACGTGCGTCGGCACCACACGATCGAACGATAGATCAAACATCGGCCCGCCGGGGATGGTGGCGAACGCGCCGTCGCGCCGTATCCAGGAGAAGCTGGCGATCCAATCACCGCGCCACATCGTGCCGTGCCGGGCCGTCAACGTGATGTTGGGCAATTGGCTTTTGGGGCCGGGCAGGTTGCCGGGAGTGTCATCGATGATCGGCATGAAGGGTTGCTCGCGGTCCGGCGCATCGAGGCGCAGGTTGCCGTGGGTCTTGGCGCGCCCATCGGCCAGCACCAGATAGCGCGCGCCCGCCTGCAAGTCGGCGATGTCCGTTTTGTCCAACGCGGGCGCAAGGTGTACGTCAGCCTGATCAGGCCTCACCACGGGGTAGCCAAGCGCGCGCGCAAACGCTGCCATCGCCGGGTCGGAGCTGGCGACGCGCGGCAGGTTCGCGGTGCTTCGCTTGCTGTAAAGCGCAATATCGACACGGTTTTTCGCGAGATCCTTACCGTCCGACTGCAGACGAAGCTCCAGCCTCACCATGCCATTCTGAGCTGTCTCAGGCAGTGCAACGACGAGTTCGCCAAGGTCGACAACGGTGAGGCTCGCGGCGCCAGCAACGTTGATGACTCCGGCCGGCCCGCGATCGATGGACCAGATCAGTTTGGCAGCGGAGGGAAGTGTCTTGCCACCTGTCGCAATCGCCAGACGGAGCTGGAAGGGCTCGCCGCTAGTTCCCGAGTATCGCGCCACCGTCGGCACAATGACGATATCGGCGTTGATGGTTTTGAAGCGGTCGTGAAAAACGCGCCGATTGCGGTTCATGTCCAACAGCCCATTGGACTCCCAGTGCACGTCGGTCATCTCGGTAATGACATATCCCTGCAAGGAACTGCGCGCGCGCAAAGATTCGATCTCATATTTGAGATTGCCGAACTGATACCACTGCACGGACTCGATGAACTTGTCGAAGCTGCCGAACACGCTGGCGAGGCGATAGGCGGCAAAGCGGTTCTGCACGCCGTGCGGATAGGCTGCGCCATCCCCCCAGGCGGCGCCAGTTTCCATCCACCAGGGCTCGGCACCATCGGCGTTCTTGACTTGGGACGGGTCAGGCAATCCCCAGACGCCGAACTCGGAAACCACCAGCGGCTCATCGCCTTTGCGTGCCGCATCGCCATGCGCGCTGTACGTCCAATCAGCGCCGCCGGCGAACTCCTCGGTCAGCTTGTCCCATTCGGCGCGCCGCTCGGGTACGGAGCGGTAGTAGTGATAGTCGTTGATGTCCGATTTGACATGGAAGTTGTTGTGGCACGCTGAGTTGTCGACCACCAACCGCGTCGGATCGAGCGCCTTCAGCCAATCATAGGTCTCGCCCAGCCATTTGCGGTGACTGGCGTCCTCGACCGTGCGCGTGCCCCAATCCTCGTTGATCAGGGTCCAGATGATGATCGAGGGATGGTTGAAATCGCGCGCCAGGATGCCTTGCATGGTCTCGCGCATGCGGCGCGCGGATTTTTCCGTGAACGTTGCGACGTTTGGAATCTCGGTCCAGATCAGCATGCCGAGCCGGTCGGCGACCTCGTAGTAACGCGGGTCCGGCACTTTGATGTGGCAACGTAACAGGTTGAGGCCCAGCTCTTTCGCCTTACGGAACTGATCTTCCAGGAAGGCCGTCGAGGGGGGCGTGCAGATGCTTTCGGGATAGTAGTCCTGGTCGAGCGCCCCGCGCAGATAGAGCGGTTCGCCGTTGAGATAGAAGCGCCCGTCACGGGTTTCGATGTGGCGAAAACCAAAGCTGAGGGCGGTTCGATCGATTGTTTCATCCGCTCCGATTTCGACCACTAGCCGATACAGGTTGGGAGCGGACGGCGACCAGGGTTTGACCGTGGCGACGGCGAGAACATGGGTCTCTTGCGCAGCGCCAATGACGCCGCTGACGTCCGCGACGACCGTCCCGGACGGATCGAGTACGCTCAGTGTGAGGCGCGTGCCGGGCGACTGAGACGAAAACTGAAGATCCGCCTTGATCGCACCCGTGGCAAGTATTGCCTCGATGCGGCACTGCGCCAGATGCTGCGGCGGCCGGGCTTCCAGCGTCACGGCCTGCCAGAGCCCACCGATCGGTCCGTACCAGCTCTGCTTGCCGTGCGGGATCTCGGCAAACGGGAACTCGGGCGAGGCGCCCGCATTGCCATCGGGCGACAGCACGTCGACCTCGACGACGTTAGTGGCGGAAAGGACGTCAGCGGGCAGAGCGCATTCGAACGGCAGATAGCCACCCTCGTGTCGTCCGACGACCCGTCCATTGACACGGACTTCGGCGAAATAACTCACCGCTCCGAAGCTCAGCACCACCGTGCGGCCAGACCACTCGGGCGGAAGCTCGAAGGCTTTGCGATACAGGGCACGCCCGGATTCGTAGCGCAGATCGGCGAACTGCGCCTGCCACGGCATGGGTACCGTCGCCGTCCGCCAGACCCCGTCGCTGGCATGGCGGAACTCCCAAGAGCCGTCAAGCGACAAACGTTTACGTGTTTCCGCTTGCTCGGGTGATGTGATTGCCATTCCGACCTCGCGTTGACCGAACCAAATAACCTGATACACATCCGAACTCATTCGAAAAATCGGAGTGCTTGCTCGCATGAGCCGCAATTTTCTAGTCGTCGATCCCGAGGAGAGTCACGAAGTTCTGCACGCCTTCGCGTCTCCAGCGCGGGTAAAAGTGCTGAAACTTCTGCATGCCCGGGGGCCGATGAACGTCAATGATATTGCTGCGGCGCTCAAGCTTCCGCAATCCACCGTGTCGTCAAACATTCAGATTCTTGAGGACGCCGCGCTCATCCGGACCGAGACTCAGCGCGCGCGCAAAGGCAATCAGAAGATCTGCCATAGCGCGTTCGATCAGGTGCTGGTGATGTTCAAGGAGGACGCGCCCGCCGCCAACGCCAACACCATCGAAGTGGCGATGCCGCTTGGCCTCTATACCAGCTGTGAAGTCTCGGCCCCGTGTGGCTTGTGTTCGACCGAGGGAATCATCGGGCTGCTCGACGTGCCCAACACATTTCTCGATCCCGATCGCATGCGGGCCGGCCTGATCTGGTTCACCCGCGGCTTTGTCGAGTATCAGTTTCCCAACAATGCCAAACTGGCCAATCGGACCTTGGACTCTTTGGAGTTTTCCATGGAGCTGTCGTCTGAGGTTCCCGGCACCGCGGCCGACTGGCCGTCCGATATCACCGTCTCGATCAACACTGTCGACATCGGCACCTGGACCTCGCCGGGCGACTTCGGCGACAAGCGCGGGGTCTATACGCCGGCCTGGTGGAAGCTGAAGGGCAGCCAGTACGGCAAGCTGAAGAGCTGGCGCGTCACCAAGGACGGGTCGTATGTCGATGGTGTGAAGATTTCGCCCGTTGCGCTCAAAGAACTCGATCTGGCCGTGCATCATTCCATCCGGCTACGAATTGGCGTCAAGGATGAGGCCAAGCATCGCGGCGGCATCAACATTTTCGGCCGTGGCTTTGGCAACTACGACCAGGACATCGTGCTGCGCCTGAACATGCGCCGCTGACTCTGGAAGCCACGCCCCCTTGTCGTTTTCTCTTGACGCAAAACGTCGGCTGCTGATTACGTACCATAAAAACCGATACAGACCAGAACACGCAATATTGGGAGGCACACATGAAGGCTTCGGTCGTTGCGAACAAGGACTTCGTGGTCGCCGAGATCGACGATCGGGTCTATGGCGCCTTCCTGGAGCATCTCGGGCGCGCCATCTACACCGGCATTCACGAGCCCGACCACCCCACCGCCGACGAGCACGGCATGCGGGGCGACGTCATCAAGCTGGTTAAAGACCTCAACATTCCGTGCGTGCGCTATCCCGGTGGCAACTTCGTCTCGGCCTACAACTGGGAGGATGGCATCGGCCCGATCAAGCAACGGCCGACGCGGCTCGACCTTGCCTGGCATACCTCCGAGAGCAACCGGGTCGGCATTCACGAGTTCGCCGACTGGTGCGATGCTGTCGACACCAAGATGATGCTCGCCATCAATCTCGGCTCGCGCGGGCTCGATGAGGCGCGCAACTTTGTCGAATATGTCAATGGTCCGACCGGCTCCTATTGGGGTGATCTGCGCAAGAAGAACGGGCGTGCGGACCCGTTCGACGTCAAGCTGTGGTGCCTCGGCAATGAGATGGACGGGCCCTGGCAGGTCGGTCACAAAACCGCGGACGAATACGGCCGGCTGGCCGGCGAGACCGCCAAGACCCTGCGCGCCTTCGACAAATCGCTGGAGCTGATCGTCTGCGGCTCTTCCAATTCCGACATGAAAACCTATCCGGAATGGGAGCGCGTGGTTCTCGAACACACCTACGAGTCGGTCGACCACATCTCGCTGCACATGTATTTCAACAATCGCGCCAAGAACACCGCGAACTATCTGGCGTTGAACCACAAGCTTGATACCTACATTGCAACCATCGAGAGCACGATCAATGTGGTGAAGGCCAACAAGCGCTCCAAGCACAAAGTGGCGATCTCGTTCGATGAATGGAACGTCTGGTATCACTCCAATGCGCAAGACAAGGACATTCTGGGTGGCAACAAGGGCTGGCCGCACGCACCGCGTCTGTTGGAGGACATCTATAACTTCGAAGATGTGCTGCAGGTCGGCTGCATCCTCAACACCTTCATCCGGCGCTCGAACATCGTCCGGATCGCCTGCATCGCGCAGCTCGTGAACGTGATCGCGCCGATCATGACCGAGCCCAAGGGCGCTGCCTGGCGCCAAACCATCTATTTCCCCTACTACTTCGCGTCCCTGTACGGCCGCGGCACGGCGCTCAATCTTGCGGTGACCTCACCGGGCTACGACGCCGACATCGCCGACAATGTGCCCTTCATCGATGCCTCGGGCGTCCATGACGAGGAGGCCGGAACCCTGACGTTCTTTGCTGTCAACCGGCACGGTACGGAGAACATTGAGGCCGAGTTCAACCTGCAGGGTTTTGGCAAAGCATCGGTCATTGAGCACAAAGTGATGACACACAAACAGCTTGAGGCAAGCAACACCCTTGCCGCCCAGACCAATGTCGTGCCGCGCGACGGCGCCGGCGCCAAGGTTGACGGCGCGGTGTTGCGTGCCAGCCTGCCACCCTATTCCTACCAAATGTTGCGCTTGAAGGTTTGATGCGAGGTTTGACGATGATGCAGTATCGGCGGCTTGGGAAATCCGGCCTAAAAGTCAGCGAATTCTCCCTTGGCTCCTGGGTCACCTTCGGCAAACAGGTGGATCCGGGTGAGGCGCTTAAGCTGATGACCACGGCCTACGATGCCGGGGTTAACTTCTTCGACAATGCGGAAGGGTATGAGGCCGGCAAATCCGAATTGCTGATGGGCGAGGCCTTGAAGACACTCGGCTGGAGCCGGGACAGCTTCATCGTCTCAAGCAAGGTCTATTGGGGCGGCGCAAAACCAACCCAACGTGGCCTCAGCCGCAAGCACGTCACCGACGCTTGTCACGCCGCGCTGAAGCGATTGCAGGTCGACTACCTCGATCTCTTTTTCTGCCACCGTCCCGATCTCGATACCCCGATCGAAGAGACGGCGCGGGCCATGCACGACCTGATCGCGCAGGGTAAGGTGCTCTATTGGGGTACATCGCAATGGACAGCGCAGCAGATCACGGAAGCCTGGGCCGCGGCCAGGGATTTGAAAATCTCGCCGCCGGTGATGGAGCAGCCGGAGTACAATCTGTTCGAGCGCTTCAAGGTCGAGAGCGATTTTCTGCCGCTCTATGAGTTGACTGGGCTTGGCACGACCATCTGGTCGCCGCTGGCATCGGGAATTCTTACCGGCAAATACGCAAAGAAGATCCCGTCAGACTCGCGGCTCAATCTCGCCGGATACGAATGGCTGAAGGCCGAATGGCAGAGTCCTGCGGGCAAGGCCAAGCTCGCCAAGGTCGAGAAATTGTCGGCGCTGGCTGCGAAATCCGGGCTGCAGCTCAATCACCTGGCGCTGCTGTGGTGCTTGTCGAACAAACACGTTTCGACCGTAATTCTTGGCGCGTCGAAGACCGATCAGCTTAAAGACAATCTCGCGTCGCTCGAGCACCGCAACAAATTGACGGACGATCTCAAACTGGAGATCGAAGCCATCGTGGATACGACCCCGGAGCCGCCCAAGCGGTACTAATGCATCTGGGTCTTGCGCCGCCGGGGGCAGCGTCACTGCGGTTCGTGGTCTCGGCACTAGTCGATCAACGCTTGCACGGCCTCCAGCGTGTCGGCCTCGGCAGCGGGCTTGTCCCAGCGGATGCGATGGATGCGCGGAAAGCGCATGGCCACGCCGGACTTGTGCCGCGACGAGCGCTGCACCGTATCGAACGCGACCTCCAGCACCAGGGTCGGCGTGACCGAGCGGACCGGGCCGAAGCTCTCGACCGTGTTCTGACGGATGAAGCGGTCGAGCTCCTTCAGCTCGGCATCGGTGAAGCCCGAATAAGCCTTGCCGACGGGGACCAGTTCCGGCTCGCCGCCACTGCCTGGACGCCAAACGCCAAAAGTGTAGTCGGAGTAGAACGACGAGCGCTTTCCCGAGCCGCGTTGGGCGTACATGAGCACGCAATCCAACAGCAGCGGGTTGCGCTTCCATTTAAACCAATGACCCTTCGGACGTCCGGCGAGGTAGGGACTGGATTTACGCTTCAACATCAGTCCTTCGATGCCGGCCGCGCGCGCGCCATCGCGCAAGGCGGCCAGCGCGGCGAAATCATCGAATTCAATCAGCTCGCTGACGTCGGTATGGGGAGGAGGGTGATCCCAATGCCAAGCCTCCAGCCGCTCGCGCCGTTGCGCGAATGGCAGCGGCCGCATGTCCTCGCCCGCAATGAACAGCACGTCATAGAGACGTACATGGGCCGGAAACGCCGCGAGCTGCCGCCCGCTCACCGACTTGCGGTTCAGCCGCTGCTGCAGATCGTTGAACGGCGCGACGTCCGGCCCCCGCATCACCAGGAGTTCGCCATCGACCGTCACGTCCTGTCCGGCAAACGCCGTCGCAATCTCCGGGAAGGCCGCCGAGATATCGTCGCCGTTACGCGAAAACATCCGCACGCCACCCACCGCTGCCGCAACCTGCACGCGGATGCCATCCCATTTCCATTCGGCGGCAAACTCCCCTGCTTTCAGACTGTCCCAATCCTGATCCTCGATCGGCGGCGCCAGCATCAGCGGACGGAACACCGGCACGCCAGCGGCGTCCGGGCGAGGTCCATCATTGTCCGCCCAGCGGAACAGCGGCCCGTACGGCGGCTGCAGCGCGTGCCAGATCTCCTCGATGTCAGCGACGTCCTTGGTCATTGCGGTCGCCAGCGCCGTCTTTGCCAGGCGCGCCGAAACGCCCACCCGCGGCGCGCCGCCGAGCAGCTTCAGCAACGCCCAGCGGCCGCGCACATCCAGCCGGTTCAAAAGGCCCGCCATCAGGGGCCGCATTTCAGCCGGCGACGCATTGGCAAAAGCCATGACCACCGCAGTGAGGCCGACACTGGCATCAGGTTCAGCCGTGTCAGGCCACAGCAGAGCGACGGTTTCGGCCGTATCGCCCACATAGTCGCGCGAGAGGCGGAACAGCACGGGATCGATGCGCTCGGCCATCAGATCGGAAATGATGCGCCGCAACGGCAGGCGTAGCGGCAATCCATCCGTGAGCGCGGCCAGGCCCCAACCGCGATCCGGATCGGGAGTTGCGCGGAAATAGGCGGCAAGCAGAGCCAACTTGCCGTTGCGGCTTTGCGTGTAAGACAGTTCGTCCAGAAGTTGCGCAAACGCCTGCATCACCGGTCACTCGGCCTCGTCATCGTAGTCGACCAGCGCCAGGGCCCGTGCCCGCCGGCCGCTGAGCCCGAGCTGATGCACCAGCGCATCGTCACGGCCGTGCGTGACCCAGATCTCCTCTGCCCCCGTTTCTTCGATGGTCGAGAGCAGTTCGGGCCAATCGGCGTGATCCGATACGATCAGCGGCAACTCCACGCCACGCTGGCGCGCACGGCCACGCACGCGCATCCAGCCGGAGGCAAAAGCGGTCACCGGATCGGCAAACCGCCGTGACCAGCGGTCGGCCAAAGCCGACGGCGGGCACAGCACGATTTGTCCCGCAAGTTGCTCGCCCTTGCCTTCCGGAACCGGCTGCAGCTCGCCGAAATCCTGACCGAGTTGCTGATAGAGTTCGGTCAGCGCCAGCATGGCCCCGTGCAGGTAGATGGGCTCCTGGTAACCGGCGAGGCGTATCAGTTTCAGCAGCCGCTGTGCCTTGCCGAGGCCGTAAGCCCCCAAGAGATGGGTCCGCTCCGGATTACGAGCGACGGACTGCAGAAGGCGAGAGATTTCCTTGTCCGCCGGCTCATGCCGGAACACGGGAAGCGCGAAGGTCGCCTCGGTGATGAAGACATCGCAGGGCACCACTTCAAAAGGGGTGCACGTCGGATCGGCGCTGCGCTTATAGTCGCCCGAGGCTACGATGCGCGCGCCCTGCCACTCCAGGACGATCTGTGCCGATCCGAGAATATGACCGGCCGGCGCCAACCGGACCGTCACGCCGTTGACGGAGGTTTGCGCGCCATAGGCCTGGGTCTCGAATGTGCCGGCGCAGCCAGGGCCGTAACGGACCTTCATGATCAGCGCAGTCTCGGCCGTGGCGAGCACCGCGCCATGCCCGGAACGGGCATGATCGCTGTGGCCGTGGGTGATGACGGCCTTGTCCACCTGGCCGTGCGGGTCGATGTAAAAGCCGCCCGGCTCGCAGAACAATCCGCGATCGGTCGGGTAAAGCCACGTCGGCGCAGCGGCCATGTCAGCTCCCGTTAACGCCCCTCAGGACCCGCCGATTTTTTCAATAGCAAGACCGTATGCCGATGCTAAGGTAATGGTCCGAGGCCGGGTTAACAATCGGCCCAGGGTGGAAACCAGATCTCCAAGGAGCAACGCCTCATGCGTTTGACTGTCAGCACACTTGCGGCTTCGGCCGTGCTCGCGGCCGGCACGTTCGCCGCCGTACCCGCCTTCGCTGATGCCGTGGCCGACGCCAAGGCATTCGCCGCCAAAGTCGCCACGCCAGGCGCGCCCTGGAGCGGCCCGACGTCGGGCCCAAAGGCCCAGGCCGGCAAGAAGATCATTTATGTCTCGACTGACCAGCGCAACGGCGGCGCCCAGGGCGCGGGCGACGGCGTGAAAGAAGCGGCAGCCCGCATCGGCTGGACCTTCTCGGCGCTTGACGGCCAGGGCTCGGTATCGGGCCGCACTTCGGCGCTGCATCAGGCCATCGCCTCCAAGGCCGACGTGATCGTGCTGGGCGGCATCGACGCCACCGAGCAGGCCCCGGTCATCGAAGAAGCCGGCAAGGCTGGCATCGTCGTGATCGGTTGGCACGCCTACGGCCATTTTGGCCCGCACGAGAAGCTGCCGATTTTCACCAACGTCACGACCGATCCGCTCGAAGTCGCCCGCGGCGCCGCCTCCGGCCCATGCGCCATGACCGACGGCCATGTCGGCGCGGTGATCTTCACCGATTCGACCTATGAAATCGCGGTCAAGAAATCGAACGCCATGGCCGAAGTCATCAAGGCCTGCGGCAGCTCCAAGGTGCTCGAAATCGTCGACACGCCATTGGCTGACGCATCGAACCGCACGCCGCAGTTGACGACCTCGCTGCTGCAGAAGTACGGCGACAAGTGGACCCACTCGTTCAGCATCAACGACCTGACGTTCGACTTCATGGGCTCAGCCCTCGCCGCCGCCGGCAAGACAGGCAAGGACGCACCGCATAACATCTCTGCCGGCGACGGCTCCGAGGCGGCGTTCCTGCGCATCCGCACCGCCCAGTTCCAGGACGGCACAGTCGCAGAGCCACTGCATCTGCAGGGCTGGCAAGTGGTCGATGAGGCCAACCGCGCCCTGGCCAAAGAAAAGGACTCGGGCTTCGTCGCCCCGGCCCATCTCTTCCTGCCCACCAACATCGACCACGATGGCGGCCCGAAGAACACCTATGATCCTGAGAATCACTATCAGGACGAGTACGCCAAGATCTGGGGCGTGAAGTAGTCGCCTCTACCCTCTCCCGTTCTTACGGGGAGAGGAGACCGCGTCTCGCAGCCGCCCTCTTCGGCGGCAAGAGCCACGCGGTCGGTGAGGGGCAGCCACTTGCGCCGGCCCTGTTGATACAGGGTCGGAGCCAGCCGCTGCCCCTCACCCCGGCCCTCTCCCCGTGAAGAACGCGAGGGGGCGATCGCCGCACTGTCCGAGGACACCCTAAAATGGCTAACCTCCCGCCTCCCGATTACGCCCGCAACATGACGCTGCTCGGCCACTCCGATCAGGGCGGCAAGGCGGACGGCGTGCAGCTGATGGTGAACAAGGGTTTTGCCTTTATCGGCCACATGTTCTCCAAGGGCTTTTCGGTCATCGATGTACGCGATCCGCGCCATCCCAAGCCCGTCGGCTATCATGCCGCGCCGCACAACACCTGGAACATTCATCTGCAGACGCATGATGACCTGCTGCTGGTGATCAACGCCAAGGACATGTTCGCCGCCGCTGAATTCCAGGATGAACGCGCCTACTACAAGGGCAACCTGGGCGAAAAGGTCGGCACCGCCGCCGCAGCGACCGCTCCCGTGCGCGACTGGACGGCCGGGATGTCCGTTTACGATATTTCCGTGCCCGGCCAGCCTCGCAAAATCGGCTTCATGCCGGTCGAAGGCGGCGGCATCCACCGCATCTGGTACACGGGCGGACGCTGGGCCTACGCCTCGGCGCTGCTTGATGGGTTCACGGACTATATCTTCATCACCATCGATTTGGCCGACCCGGCGCATCCGAAAGAGGCCGGCCGCTATTGGCTGCCCGGCATGAACACGGCCACCGGCGAAAAAGCGCCCTCAGACGGCTCCAAGCGCGCTGGCCTGCATCACGCGACAGTGCACGGCGATGTGGCCTATGGCGCCTGGCGTGACGCCGGCCTGGTCATGATCGACGTCAAGGATCGCAGCAAGCCGACGCTGATCACGCACAAAAACTGGTCGCCCCCGTTCGGCGGCGGCACGCATAATGTGCTCGCTTTGCCCGACCGCGAGTTGATGGTCGTGCTCGACGAGGCCGTGCTCGACCACCAGGAAGACGGCCTGAAACTGATCTGGTTGTTCGACGTGCGTGTGCTCTCGAACCCCATCAGCATTTCGACCTTTCCGACTCCGGCCGAGATCGACTACGCCAAAAAGCCTGGACATTTCGGCCCGCACAACATCCACGAGAACCGCCCGGATGGGCTTGTCAGCTCCGAGCTGATTTTCGCCACCTACCAGAACGCCGGCATCCGCGTCTTCGATATCCGCGACCAGTACCGGCCAACCGAAGTCGCAGCCTACGTACCCGCCGAGCCAGCGTCCCTGATGGACCGCCGCCCGAACCGTGCGAAGGTCACCCAGAGTTGCGACGTCTACGTTGACAAACAGGGTCTGATCTACGCCAACGATTACAACGGCGGCCTCTTCATCCTGGAGTACAAGGGATGAAGCTGAATCCCTTCTCCCATAGGGAGAAGGCGGCCGAAGGCCGGATGAGGGGCACGGGAGGTAGTTGGGGAGCGACAGTGGTAAATGCGGACGGATCGTCGATACAATAGTGAGTCATGTGGTTGCGGCGACAAGACGGCGGCACGAGTGAGTACAGCTATCTCCCCCTGTACCCCTCATCCGGCCCCAATTCTTTTGCGCCTCAGCGCAGGCGGCCACCTTCTCCCTATGGGAGAAGGGATTCGGCAGCGGCCCCTGTGATGGTGGATGGTCTTGCCGCCCCCGAAAAGCTCATCGAGTTCCGCTCGATCAACAAGACTTTTGGCGGCACGCGGGCGTTGTCAGATGTGTCGCTGGATGTGCGCAAGGGCGAGATTCTTGCGCTGCTGGGCGAGAACGGCGCCGGCAAGTCGACGCTGATCAAGGCGCTGGCGGGCATCCATGTTCCGGACTCCGGAGACATCCTGTTTCGCGGCGCGCCCTATACGCATCGTCCGCCTAAGCCCAATCAACGCCAGTCCGTCGCCTTCATCCACCAGGATCTCGGCCTGATCGAATGGATGACGGTCGCCGAGAACATGGGGCTTGCCCAAGGTTTCTCGATGGGGAGCGGACTGATCAACTGGCGCGCCACGGAAGCCCGCGCCAAGGCGGCCCTAAAGCTGGTCGGCTGCGACTTCGACCCGACGCTGCGCGTGCAGCGCCTCTCCCGCACCGAAAAATCGCTGGTCGCCATCGCGCGCGCCTTGGCCGTGGAAGCCGACGTGCTCGTGCTGGACGAACCTTCCGCCAGCCTTCCCGCCGACGAGGTGGAGCGGCTCTTTTCCGCCATTCGGAAACTCAAGGACCGCGGCGTTGGCATGATTTACGTCTCGCATCGGCTGGACGAGATTTTTCGAATTGCTGACCGGGTCGCCGTCTTGCGCGACGGCAAACTGGTGGGCGAAAAGCCGATCCGTCAGACCACGCCGCAAGAGCTGGTGGAAATGATCGTTGGCCGGCCGGCAAGCCAGCTGTTCAAGAAGGCGGCGTCCAAGCCCGGCCCGGTGGCGCTTGAAGTGCGCGACCTGGTCTGCATCGGCGCGGGCCCCGCCAATTTCGATCTTCACCAAGGCGAGTTGCTTGGCCTAGTGGGTCTCCGCGGCGCCGGACAGGAGTTGATCGGGCGCGCATTGTTCGGCTGCCAGCAGTTCCACGGCTCGGTGAATCTCGGTGGCGCCGCTCCCGATCTCAGCTCCCCGCGCGCCGCGATGCAATCAGGCATCGGACTGATCGCCCGCGACCGCACCGAGGAATCGGTGGCGCTGTCGCTCAGCGTCCGCGAGAACACCTTCTTCAATCCCTCCTCGAGCGAGCGTGGCCTTTATGAGTTGCTGGCGCCACGCACCGAAGCTGAAGCCGCCCGAAAAATCGGCGACCGCGTCGGCCTGCGCCCCAACGATCCCGCGCTCCCCGTCGAAGCGCTCTCGGGCGGCAACCAGCAAAAGGTCGTGGTCGGCCGCTGGCTCGCCACCAACCGCCGGCTCTTGATCGCCGAGGACCCCACGGCGGGCGTCGACGTCGGGGCGAAAGCGGAAATCTACCGGCTGATCGCCAAGGCGCTGGAAGAGGGCCTGGCTGTGATTGTCGTCTCGACCGATTTCGAAGAGATCGCCCACATCTGCCACCGCGCGCTCGTGTTTTCGCGCGGGCGGATTGTTAGGGAATTGACCGGAGCCGAGCTGACGACCAGCGCGGTCATCCACGCAGCCTCGGCCTCGGAGGCCGCATGATGGACGCTACACGGATAGGCCATCAACTCCATTCCTTCTCCCATAGGGAGAGGGTGGCCGCCTACGCGGAGGCGCAAAAGAATTGGGTGCCGGATGAGGGGTACAGGGGGCCGCGTTGTGGTACGCCCCTACGACACCCTCTGGCTCCTGCACCCCCCTGCGGGCCACCTTCTCCCGATGGGAGAAGGAAGATCGGCGCCCCCTACTACTTTTACGGAGCGTGACCAATGGCCGGCATTGAATCGAACGCGCTGGAGCCCACGCCCGGCGAAATGCGCGGCCTCAGCGCGGGCGCAAAACTGATCCGGCTGATCCCGGTCTACGGCCTCGTGATCCTCACGGTGCTGCTGATCGCGCTGTTCTCGATCCTGCTGCCCGACACCTTTCCGACCATGCTGAACCTGCGCTCGATCGTGTCCGACAAGGCGATCATCGCGCTGCTCTCGCTGGCCGCCGTCATTCCCATGGCGGCCGGGCGCATCGACCTCACGGTCGGCTGGGGCATCGTGCTGTGGCACATTCTCGCCATCAGCCTGCAGACGAAATACGGAATCCCTTGGCCGCTCGCCGCGCTGATCGTCATCGCGCTCGGCGCGGCCGTCGGCTTCTTCAATGGCCTCCTGGTAGAGGTCGCCAGCGTCGACAGTTTCATCGCGACCCTCGGTTCGGGCACAGTGATCTACGCCGTCGCGCTCTGGCACACCGATGGCCGCCAAATGGTCGGCATCCTGCCGGACTCGTTCTACGCTCTCACCACGACGCAACTGTTCGGCCTGCCCATCACGGGCTATTTCGTCGTCTTGGTCGCCATCCTGATGTGGATCGTGCTCGAATACATGCCCATCGGCCGCTACCTCTATGCCATCGGCGCCAATCCGAAAGCGGCCGCGCTCAACGGCATTCCGGTGCGCCGTTTCGTGATGGGCGCCTTCGTCGCCTCGGGCGTCCTGACCGCCATCGCGGGCATCTTCCTGGCCTCCAAACTGCGCGTCGGCCAAGCCAGTGTCGGCCTCGAATTCCTGCTGCCCGCCCTGGTCGGCGCCTTCATCGGCTCCACCACCATCAAGCCCGGCCGCGTCAACGTCTGGGGCACCATGATCGGCGTCGCCATTCTCGCCGTCGGCATCTCCGGCATCCAGCAGTTCGGCGGCTCGTTCTTCGTCGAGCCGCTGTTCAACGGCTTGACGCTGCTGGTGGCGGTGGTGATTGCAGGCTACACGCAGCGGAAGCAGCGCGCAGTGGTGAAGCTGCCGGCGCCGGTGGCATCCGCGCAAAACTAGTCACGTCGCCGGCCATGGATTATGAAGCGCGACACCAAAAACCTTGAAGTGTTTGGTGTTGCGAGTCGCTATGACCAACCCACGTTGCATCGCTGTAGCTGCGATCAACGCATCCAGGGGATCGGACGGACCGCCGGACGCATCCGCCAGCGCCCGCAATCGCCCCGAATGTTCGGCGGTTACAGTATCGAGCGCGATAATGCGCGGTCCAAATTGGGCGGTGACATCCCTGATCCACGCCAGCAGTTCGATTTTGCGCTTTGGACTGGGCGCGGCCTCAGCGCCAAACGAGAGTTCGTGCAGCGTGATGACGCTGAGCCAGAGGTCGGCTTGGCTTTGTAAAAAGGCGCGCACGTCCGGCGACGGTTTTGGCCGGACGAGTTCCGAAAGCACGTTGGTGTCGAGCAGGTAGGCAGTCACTCCGCCGCCTCATCAAATGGATTGCCACGCCGGGTGGCGCGCGCCGGCAGCCTCAACGCAGCGCCGCTGGGGGCGCTGTCAACCAAGAAGCGCCCAAGATGCAGGGGCAACGCCGTGGCGTTGAGCGTGGCGGCAGACACCACGACGCAAGGCTCATGGACTCCAATGGTCTGCGGATCGCCTGCTCGCGCCAACCGCAGGATTTCCGATAGTTTCGATTTTGCGTCCTGAACCGACCACATATGCAATCTCCGCTGTACTGGTCCAGACTAGACTAGGTTATAGGAAGTTTCAAACCCTCCGTTGGACGGCGTGTCGCAAACGAATTGCCGACTGTCGCGACTATGTTACGCCTGCGCCCGTCCGATCCCTGACACTTCGGCAAGCCTGACCCTGAAGGACGACGCCTTTGACCGATACATCGACGCTCCCAGACTCCTCCGCTCCTGCGGCCCCCGGCCCTGACGCTCTCGTCCTCTTCATGCCGTCCGGCCGGCGCGGCCGCTTCCCGCTTGGCACGCCGGTGCTCGACGCGGCGCGCTCGCTCGGCGTCTATATCGAGAGCGTGTGCGGCGGGCGCGGCATTTGCGGGCGTTGCCAGGTTCAGGTGGCCGAGGGCGTTTTCGCCAAGCACGGCATCACGTCCAGCGCTAGCAATCTCGCCGCCTTCACCGACACCGAGGCGCGCTACCGCCGCCTGCGCAGCCTTGCCGACGACCGGCGGTTGTCCTGCAGTGCCAAGGTCCAGGGCGATCTCGTCATCGACATTCCGACCGACGTGGCCGTCAATGCGCAGGTGGTGCGCAAGCGCGCCGAAACCCGCGACATTCCGCGCGATCTGACGACGCGGCTTTACTACATCGAGGTCGAAGAGCCCGACATGCACCAGCCGCTGGGCGATGCCGACCGTCTGGTGCGCGCCCTCAAGAAGGACCACCATCTGGAAGGGCTGACGCTCGACTATCCGCTGTTGCCGGGCATCCAGAAGGTGCTGCGCGAGGGGCAGTGGAAAGTCACCTGCGCCATCCATGACGAGGGCAAGGGCCATCCGGTCATCAACGCGGTCTGGCCGGGGTATTCCGAGCGCATCTTCGGCATCGCCTGCGATATCGGCTCGACCACCATCGCCCTGCACCTCACCGATATGATGAGCGGGCGCACCGTTGCCTCGGCCGGCACGTCCAACCCGCAGATCCGCTTCGGCGAGGATCTGATGAGCCGCGTCAGCTACGTGATGATGAACCCGGGCGGCGAAAAGGCGCTCACCAAGGTGGTGCGCGAGGCCATTGATACGCTGGTGTCCCGCGTCTGCGGCGAAGCGGGCGTGCGGCGCGATGAGATCATGGAAGCCGTGTTCGTCGGCAACCCGATCATGCACCACCTGTTCCTCGGGATCGACCCGACGGAATTGGGCGGCGCCCCGTTCGCCTTGGCGATTTCTGGAGCTTTGACCCTGCCGGCGCGTCAGCTCGGCCTCGACCTCAATCTCGGCGCGCGTGTCTACACGCTGCCCTGCATCGCTGGCCATGTCGGGGCGGACGCCGCTGGCGCCACGCTCGCCGAGGGTCCGCATCGCGGCGACGAGATCACGCTGCTTGTCGACATTGGGACGAATGCGGAAATTATTCTCGGCAACAAGGATCGGCTGGTCGCGGCATCGTCGCCAACCGGTCCGGCCTTTGAGGGCGCGCAGATCACGGCCGGACAGCGGGCGGCTCCCGGCGCCATCGAGCGTGTGCGGATCGACCCCGAAACTTTGGAACCGAAGATCCGCGTCATCGGCATTGACGCCTGGTCCGGCGAACCTGAGTTCGAGGCCAAGAAGGATCTCGTCGGCGTCACCGGCATCTGCGGCTCGGGCATCATCGAGGTTGTGGCCGAAATGTTCCTGGCCGGGATCATCTCGGAGGACGGAGTCATCCGTGGAGAATTGGCGGCGAAGTCCGACCGCATCATCCAGGACGGGCGGACCTTCTCCTATGTGCTGTGGCGCGGATCGGAAGGCGCTGCGGCGCCCGGCTCGACCGGCAAAGGGGCGGACGAGCAGGTGGCCACGGTCATCCCCGGCCAGCAGCACGTCATCACCCAGAACGACATCCGCGCCATTCAGCTCGCCAAGGCCGCACTTTATGCCGGCATCAAGTTGCTGATGGACAAGCTTGCGATTGATCACGTCGATCGCATCAAGCTGGCCGGCGCCTTCGGCAGCTACATCGATCCAAAGTTCGCGCTGGTGCTCGGGCTCGTGCCGGACTGCGATCTGACCAAGGTCGCGGCCGTAGGCAATGCGGCGGGTACGGGCGCGCGCATGGCGCTGCTGAACCGCGGCCACCGCAAGGAAATCGAGGAGCTGGTGACGCGCATCGAGAAGATTGAAACCGCGCTGGAACCCAAGTTCCAGGAGCACTTCGTCTACGCCATGGCGCTGCCGAACAAGGTCGACGCGTTCCCGAAGCTGGAGGCCGAGGTGAAGCTGCCGACGCGCGGGACCAGCGATGGCGGCGCTGCAGCTGCGGGCGGGGAAGGGCGGCGCGGCCGGCGCGGGGGGAGGGGGCGGTCGGAGTAGGCAAATAGCCTTGGTTGTGGCGCGAAGTTGTGTTATACAAAATGTATAACATTGTGGAGCCGCGATCATGAAACTCGAAATCAAGAAAATCGGCAACTCCACTGGCATCATCCTGCCCAAGGAGCTGCTGGCGCTGTTGAAGCTGACCCAGGGCGACCAAGTGACCGCGAATGTGACGCCTGACGGGCTGATGCTGCGGCAGTCTGATCCTGTGTTCGAGAAGGGCATGGAGATCGCGCGCAGGGCCATGAAGACCTATCGCAACACGCTGACAGAGCTTGCGAAGTGAGCGAGCCTGTCTGGCTTACCGCAGAACTTGTGGTGGCCATCCATCAGGAGCAATTGCAGGAGTTCGGTGGACCAGACGGGCTACGCGACCCCGGGGCGCTGGAGTCGGCCCTCGGGCGGCCGCGGAACCAATGGGCTTACGAGCAAAAGGAGTTGCCAGCGCTGGCGGCAGCTTGTGCATTCGGCATCGTCCGCAATCACCCGTTCGTGGATGGCAACAAGCGAGCCGGATTCCTTGCTATGGTTACCTTCCTAGGTTTGAATGGCGTCGACTTCATCGCTGATGAAGCGGAAGCTGCGGCCATTTTCCTGGATCTTGCCAATAGCAAAGTGAACGAGGACGGCCTCACCCGTTGGATCAGAGACAATTGGCCAGGCGGCTGAGCCCTGCGCCGATGCCCGATATCAAGGCAAAATGATGAGGGTTCTGCCTGGTTATTAGGCAATACGCCCATCAGTTCAACCCCACATCTCAGCAATGCATTGATATGAATTGGTTAATTTCAATTAACCTTATGGCACAATTCTTGCTTCTCCAGCCCTAATCGACAGCACTGCGCCTGCAAACGTCGCAAGCTGCTCAACAAAAATCATCGGCCTGGCCGGACAACCCGGCACGGGCCCGCAACCTTGGGGCCTCCGCTTTGACCGACATCCACCCCGGCGCGGAGGTGTTTTTCCTCCTCATGGGCGCCATTCTTGTGTTCGCCATGCACGGCGGCTTCGCATTTCTTGAGGTCGGCACGGTTCGGCACAAGAATCAGGTGAATGCGTTGGTCAAAATCATGGTCGATTTCGCGATATCGACCGTGGTCTACTTCTTCATCGGCTACGGCATCGCCTACGGCATCAGCTTCCTCAAATCCGCCGAGGTCATTTCCGGCGCCAGCGCAATCGCAAATCCCGCATACGGTCCGCAGGGCTATGCCCTGGTCCGCTTCTTCTTCCTCTGCACTTTCGCCGCCGCGGTCCCGGCCATCGTCTCGGGCGGCATCGCCGAGCGCGCAAAATTCTGGCCGCAGTGCCTGGCCACGGCCATCCTGGTCGGCGTCGCCTATCCGCTGCTGGAGGGCGTGGTCTGGAACGGCAACTACGGCTGGCAGAAGAGCTTCTTCAACGCCGTGCTCGGCGCCGATTTCCACGATTTCGCGGGCTCCATCGTCGTGCATGCCTTTGGCGGTTGGGTCGGCCTCAGCGCCGTCCGCCGTCTCGGGGCGCGCATCGGCCGCTACGGCAAGGATGGCCGCTCGATGGGCATCCCGCCCTCGTCGCTGCCCTGGCTGGCGATGGGTTCATGGATGCTGTGCGTCGGTTGGTTCGGCTTCAACGTCATGAGCGCGCAATCGCTGAAGGGCATTTCCGGCCTCGTCGCCATGAACTCGCTGATGGCCATGGTGGGCGGCATTCTCGCAGCCTTGTTCGCGGGCAAGAACGACCCCGGCTACGTTCACAACGGCGCCCTGGCCGGCCTGGTGGCCGTGTGCGCAGGTTCCGACGTGATGCACCCGGCTGGCGCGCTGGCGACGGGCGTTGTTGCCGGCGTACTCTTTGTGCAGATGTATCAGATCGAGAGCAACCATTGGAAGATCGACGACGTGTTGGGCGTTTGGCCGTTGCACGGTCTGTGCGGCCTGTGGGGCGGCATCGCCTGCGGCATCTTCGGGCTGAAATCGCTCGGCGGCATGGGCGGCGTGACGTTCCAGTCACAGCTGATCGGCAGCCTCGCGGGGGCGGCGTTTGGGCTGCTCGTCGGCTATCTGATCTACGGCGCCATCCACGCCGCCTACGGATTGCGGCTGAGCGCAGACGAGGAAATCGAGGGCGCCGATCTCTCGGTCCACAAGATCAGCGCCACTCCAGAAGCCGACATGCGTAAAGGCGGGTGAGCACACCGCTACGCCTTTGGCCCCGGCATTCGGGGCAGCCACAGCGCCAGCAATCCTATAGCGGGCAGGAACGAGCAAATCTTGTACACCGGCTCGATGCCGACCTGATCGGCTAGCGCGCCCAGCCCTGCGGCGGCCACGCCCGAAGACCCAAAGGCCAGGCCAAAGAACAGGCCGCCGATCAGTCCGATGCGGCCCGGCACCAGGCTTTGGGCGTACACCACCATGACCGAGAAGGCGGAGGCCAGAATGAGGCCGATAGGTATGGTGAGCAGCACTGTCCAGGTAAAGTTGGCGTAGGGCAGCAGGAGCGTGAAGGGCAGCACACCCAGGATAGAGAGCAAGATCACGCGCCGCGACCCGATGCGGTCGCCAATTGGGCCACCCAGCATGGTGCCGGCGGCAACCGCCGCGAGAAACAAGAACAGGCAATATTGCGAGGTCTGCACCGAGGTACCGAAATGCTCGATCAGATAGAAGGTGTAGTAGGAGCTGAGGCTCGTCATGTAGACGAACTTTGAAAACATCAGCACCACAAGGATGGCGATGGACGCAAAGACTTGGCGCTCTGTCAGGCCCGACACCGTGGCTGCCGCTTTGCGGGCGCCGGCCCGGGCGTGGGACGCCAGCCAGTCGCGATACCACAGGCCCACCCAGCCCAGCAGCGTTGCGCCAGCCAGCGCGATCGCCGCGAACCAAGCCGCGCTGCGCTGTCCGTTCGGCACGATGATAAGCGCGGCCAGCAGCGGTCCGAGCGAGGTGCCGAGATTGCCGCCGGTCTGGAACATGCTTTGTGCCAGGCCATAGCGGCCGCCCGAGGCGAGGCGCGCGATGCGCGAGGCGTCGGGATGGAAGATCGACGAGCCGGTGCCGATCATGGCGGCGGCGATCAGCAGTAGGCCGTAGGTCGGTGCGAAGCCGAGCATCAACAGCCCGCACATGGTGCAAGCCATGCCGATCATGAGCGAGAAGGGTTGCGGCCGCTTATCCGTCAGCGCTCCAACGATCGGTTGCAGCACCGAGGCGGTGATGTGGAAGGTCGCCCCGATCAGCCCGACCTGTGCGTAGGTGAGATTGTAGGCCGGTTTGATGAGCGGATAGATCGCCACCAGCACCGATTGCATGATGTCGTTCAGGCCGTGTCCGACGCTGAGCGCAAACACGATCGGCAATGCCAGCATCGCAGCCGGCGAGGTCGCAGCTTCGGATAGCGGTTTAGTATCGTCGGCAGCCACGTCCACCCCGTCCCCTTGCCGTGCCCGCGCAGGTGTTGCGCGCGATCATCTCTAGCAGAGGCGCGCCAGTAACCGGCAGACGCCCCGATGCAGAGCTGCCCTACGCCTTGCGTGGACTCCTATGGGAGCGCAGCGGCAGAACTAAGCCATCACCGTTGCGTGTTCGCCGCCTTTGACGTCAACGCCATTCCAAAAGGCCACATAACCTGTGATGGGCGCCGCGGCAGCTTTCGGAGCGTTATAGACCCATGCGGCATTGGCATTTGTCTTGCGATCCACGACCACGTCGAAATAGTTGCAATCGCCCTTCCAAGAGCAAACGGATGTTTGGTCCGAGGATTTGAAGAATTCGCGCTTCAAGTCCTGCGGCGGGAAATAGGCATTGCCCTCAACCTTGATGCAATTGTCGGAGGCAGCAATCACTGCGCCATTCCAGCGGGCTTCGGTTTTTGGCATGGATCAATCCTCCTTAGCTATCGTCGGCCAGTCTTCGGTGTGGTGATCTGTATGTTGGCGATTACTCGCCGCCAGGATCAGGCTGGCGCCCACGTGGGCGCGGGCGGAGCGGTTGGTCGAGGTGCGGCGGCGCTGCGATCCGGCTCGCGTGCCGAACTCAGCGGCTTCATCGCCGAAAGCTGTTCGGGCGTCAGGTGGCAGGCGATGACATGATCATTAGGGAAGCGCCGCTTTGGTGGCGTTTGCGTCTCGCACTTGCCTTTGATGACGTAGGGGCAGCGCGTGCAAAACGGGCAACCCTGGGACGGACTGGCAACACTTCGACTTTGACCTGACACCACGACAGAACCGATCTTCGCAACTGAACCCTGTCCTCTGATACAGGACAAGCCGACCCGACGCCAGACCGGCTGCAAACGCCGAACTTACGCCCCCGCCTCCTGTTTTCGCACCCACTCGCGCCAACTGACGTAGAGACCGCTGGCGACCACGATGGCCGCGCCAAGAATGGTCCAGCCATCGGGCAGGGTGTGGAACAGCGTGTAGCCGTAGAACACCGCCCAGACCAGCAACATGTAGGTCAGCGGCTGCAGCACAATGGCGGGCGCCAGCGCCAGCGAGCGCATGTAAAGCATGTGGCCGAGAATGCCGGTGATCGAGATGCCGCCCATGGCCAGCGCGCCATAGAGGTCAATCGGCTGCCATTGGGCGATCCCGAACGGGGCGACCAGCACGGTGACACCGAACGCCGCGTAAAGAGTGTTGGTGGCCAGCCCGTCCTCGGCGCTGACCTTGCGGGTGACGATGGTGTAGAGGGCAAAGAAAAAGCCCGATGCGATGACGATCAAGGCGGCCCAGTGCATCACGCCGAGGCCTGGACGGATGATGACCAGCGCGCCGATGAATCCCACCGCAACGGCGGTCCGGCGGCGCCAGCCGACAAACTCACCCAGCAGCGGGCCGACCAGCAGTGTCACCATCAGTGGGGTGGTGGCATAAACCGCATGCAGGTCGCCAATGCTCATCCATTGCAGGGCCGTGCAGAATAGGATGATATCGATGAGCAGCAGCACGCCGCGCGCCACTTGCAGCCATGGATGGTTGGTGACCAAGGCCTTGCGGATGCTGCCCTGGGCCGCAGCAAAGGCCAGGGCGAAGAGCGCAAAGACGCCGAACCGGACCAGCAGGAACTGCGCGATCGGATAGGCGCCGACCAGATATTTGGTGAGCGCATCCTGCAACCCGAACAACGCCATCGCCGAGCTGGCGAAAGCCATGCCGTAGGGCGCAGTGCTTGGACGGCCCAGGCCGACGGCAGGCGAAGCGATTGTCATCTTGGCTCCTCGAAGGGCGCCCAGCCGTGACACGCCACCCGCCGCTTGACCAGTCCTGCCCGGCATGCCCGAGGTCGCATTCAGGCATGGCGCTGGCACGAGAACCCGGCCGGCTCACGTCAAATCTTCATTTCGCGGAATGGGAAAACGCATTACACGGGTGTCGATAGTACCCAAGCCCCCGAAAGTCTCCATCATGCCGCAGAAAATCATCGTCTATTGGCGCGATATGCCCGCCCAGGTGATCATCAAGGAAGGGCGCAAGACGGCCAAGCGCCAGCTGCCCGAGCGCTTCGAGCAGGCCATCGATATGGCCGCCATGAAGGCCGGCAAGCGCGACACCGACGCCTACCTGGCCGAGTGGCGCAAGAGCGAGCCCGAAGCCATCGCCGGCGAGGATTTCGAAGCGCTGGCCGAGGCGCTGGCCAAACAGCTGGAGGCCGACTATCCGCAGGAGCGGCTGGTGGCGCTGGCCAACGCGGGCGGCGTGAACGGATAGAGCAGTTTCCGGACAGGCCCCTCCGCTATTGTCATCCGGGATGACAATAGTTAGCGCAGTCCGATCCATGCGGACGGATTTGGCCCCTTGTCTTCCTTGAGACCACATGCCCATCACCATCTCCTCGTTCTACAAATTCGTCACCATCGAAGACCCATTGGCCCTGCGCGAAACCCTGCTCGGGGCGCTGGCGGCGCATGGGCTGCGCGGCACCATACTTTTGGCGACGGAGGGGATAAACGGCACCATCTCTGGCGCGCCCGCTGACATAGCCGCATTCCTCGTCGCTTTGCGAGCCGACCCGCGCTTTGCCGACCTCACCACGAAGGACGCCAGCGCCGAAACGCATCCATTCCGTCGCACCTTCGTAAAGGTGAAGCGTGAGATCATCCGCTTCGACCAGCCTTCGGCCGATCCTGCCGTTCAATCTGGCACCTCCATTGCGCCCAAGGATTGGAACGCGCTGATCTCGTCCCCGGACGTGGTCCTCATCGACACCCGCAACGCCTACGAGGTCGCCGAAGGCACCTTCACCGGTGCCCTGGACCCAAAGACCCGCCGCTTTGGCGACCTGCCGTCCTACCTGGCGAACGCGCTCAACCGCGTCCGGCACAAACGGGTCGCCATGTTCTGCACCGGCGGCATCCGCTGCGAAAAGGCGTCGGCATATCTGAAAGGCCTGGGGTTCGCCGAGGTCTACCAGCTCAGAGGTGGGGTGCTGGCCTATCTGGCCGAGGTGCCGGAGGACCAGAGCCTGTGGCAGGGCAAGTGCTACGTGTTCGATGAGCGTGGCGTGGTGGGGTAGGGACAATTGAACATGGTCGTCATCGCTGGCGCCGATGCCTGGACTGATACGCCGGCGCGAAGGGTGCAATAGGCGCCTTCGCCGTATTGCACCGTTGCTCGGGAGCGCCATCAGCGGGGCCTGTATCAAGACGGTGCATTACGGCCGAAGCGGCCTCATGCACCCTACGCAGGCAGCGCAGCGCGGTGGACGTCATGACGATCATATCCCCAACGCACTCGCACACCCCTTGACCCCAACCCCCTCACCGCGCCAACATGACGCATCGGGGCTGATCGAACCCGTTCGGGCTCCCTCACGCCCCTGAAAAACACAGGGGAGGTTCCTATGGGTGACACCGCTACCCACGCCGGTAGACAGTTCCGTTTGATCTCGCTCGTTGGCCCGTATCTGTCGGGCAAGACCACTTTGCTAGAGGCGATCCTCGCCCGCACCGGGGCCGTCGCGCGCCAGGGCACGGTGGCAGGCAACTCCACCGTCGGCGACGCCAGCCCGGAAGCGCGAGCCCACGCCATGAGCGTAGAGATGAACATCGCGACTACAGAGTTCATGGGCGATCAGTACACGTTCCTCGATTGCCCCGGCTCGATCGAATACCAGCATGAGGCCGCCGCCGCCCTGATCGCCAGCGATGTCGCTGTCGTCGTCTGCGAACCCGATCCCAAGAAAGTGCCGGCGCTGCAATTGATCCTGCGCCAGCTCGAGGATCGCGGCATTCCGCACCTCCTATTCCTGAACAAAATAGACAAGGCCGAGATGCGCGTGCGCGACCTCATTCCGCTGCTGCAGCCGGCGAGCCGCAAGCCATTGGTGCTGAGACAAGTCCCGATCTGGAAAGACGGCATCGCCACCGGTTTTGTGGATTTGGCGCTGGAGCGGGCCTTCGTTTATCGCGAGCACGCGCAGAGCGAAGTGATTGAGATTCCGGCCGATGTCCGCACGCGCGAAAGCGAGGCGCGCTACCACATGCTGGAGCAGCTGGCCGACTACGACGATCAGCTCATGGAGCAGTTGCTCTCCGACATTCCCCCGCCGCGCGACAAAATCTTTGATGATCTGACGCAGGAGCTGCGGGACGGAAAAATTTGTCCGGTGCTGATCGGGTCGGCCGAACATGGCAACGGCATCCTCCGGCTGCTGAAGACTTTGCGGCACGACGCCCCGACGGTGGAACAGACGGCCAAACGGCTTGGGATCGGCGGGGCCAAATCGGCAGCTTACGTGGCAAAAACGCTGCATACGGCGCACGGCGGGAAAATGTCCGTCACGCGGGTGCTGGCCGGCGAGATTGCCGATAGCGCCACGTTGCATTCGGGTGAGAAAGAGGAGCGAGTCGCGGGCATCTTCACGCTGAAAGGGCAGGAGGCGATCAAGCGCGGCGCGGCCAAGGCCGGCGAGACCGTGGCGCTGGGCCGGCTCGAACACGTCCTCACAGGCGATACGTTGACGACGGACAAGGCGCCGCTGAAGGCCATCGGCGTGCCCGCCGCGCAAGAACCGGTGTTCCATGTGGCGATCGCGGTGAAGGAGAAGAAGGACGAGGTGAAGCTCACCGCCGCCGTGCAGCGCATTATCGAGGAAGACCCATCCCTCACCTTCACGCACAGCCAGGAGACTGGCCAGATGGTGCTGTCAGGCCAGGGCGAGATGCACCTGCGCGTGGCGCGCGAGAAACTTATGCGCAAATACGGCGTACTCGTTGAAACGCAAGGCCGCCAGGTCCCCTACAAGGAGACCATCCGCAAAAGCATCTCCATCCGCGGCCGGCACAAGAAGCAATCGGGCGGGCACGGACAGTTTGGCGATGTCATGCTGACGATCAAGCCCCTGGAGCGCGGCGAAGGCTTCCAGTTCGAAGAACGGATCGTCGGCGGCGCGGTGCCGAGGAATTTCTTCGGCTCGGTCGAGATCGGCGTCGAGGATTACCTCAAGCACGGGCCGCTGGGCTTTCAGGTGGTGGACGTGCATGTGGCGCTGGTCGACGGTTCCTACCATTCGGTCGACAGCTCCGACATGGCGTTCCGGCAGGCCGCGCGCATCGCCATGCAGGAGGGCATGCCCGATTGCGCGCCGGTGCTGCTCGAACCCGTGATGGCAGTGGAAATCGCTGTGCCGTCGGATGCTACGGCCAAGATCAACGGCATCATCCCGTCCCGCCGCGGACAGATTCTCGGCTTCAACGCTCGCGAAGGCTGGGACGGCTGGGATGTGGTGCTGTGCCAGATTCCCGAGGCGGAGATCCAGAATCTGATCGTGGAGTTGCGCTCAGCCACCTCCGGCGTTGGGACGTTCACCGCCAAATTCGATCATCTGGCCGAGATTACGGGACGGATCGCCGATCAAGTGCTGGCGCACCACGCCAAGCAGGCGGCTTAATTTGGGGACATGATCTTCAGTTTCGGCGGCCCCGCACGAAATGGCATCCCGGGGCCTGGGGTCCGTCGAAACTGAAGTTCGTGTCCCCATGCAGTGCACTATTTTCAACAAGAACGAGAGGAAACAAAATGGCAGACCATGGCGATGTCTGGTGGACGGAATTGAACACGCACCACCCCGAGAAAGCAGCGACGTTTTACAGCAAGCTCTTAGGGCTGAAGGCGCACACCTCGGCAATGGCCGATATGACTCGCGCGGCCAAGCCCGGGGAACCCAGCTACACAATGTTCATGAAGGACGGCAAACCTCATCTGGGCGTCTTCACCATGGACGGCGATATGTTCAAGGGCGTGCCCGACCACTGGTTCACCTATTTCGCGGTGAAGGACGTGGAGACATCCGTCAAAGATGTGATTGCTGCCGGCGGATCGGTTGTGCGGCCGCCGTTTGATGTGCCCGGCACGGGACGGATCGCAATCGTCAAGGACGTGAATGGCGGCGTGTTTGGCATCGGCACGCCAGCCGCGATGCCACCGCCAGCCGCAGCCGAGAAGCCGAACGCCGCGCCGAAGAAGGCGAAGACCAAGTAAGCTTGACTGTCGTGCCGCGGCGGTCGGCGGATTGGAACGCGCAAACGCCCGCATGCGTTTCGCCTTGGAGGCGTTATGGGCTATCCTCCCCCCATGAACCTCGAACCCGCCGACACCTTCATCTTCCGCCGCGGCAGCCACCGCGTGCTGTTGCTCGCCTGCGGCGCGCTCGGCCGCGAGATCGTGGACCTGATCGAGACCAACCGGTGGACCGACTTCGACGTGGAGTGCTTGCCGGCCATCTGGCACAACACGCCGGACAAGATCCCCGGCGGCCTGCGGGAAAAAATCCGCGCGGCCAAAGGCAAGTACCAGCGCATCCTGGTGCTCTACGGCGATTGCGGCACCGGCGGCGGCATCGACAAGGTGCTGGCCGAGGAAGGCGGGGCCATCCCCATCGAGCGCATCGAGGGACCGCACTGCTATGCGTTCTTTTCCGGCAACGCGCGCTTCGCGGCGGCGTCGCAGGAGGAGGACATGACGGTATTCTACCTCACCGACTACCTCGCCCGCCACTTCGACAAACTGGTCTGGTCAGGCCTGCTCGGGCTCGACCGCCATCCCGAGCTGCTGAAGGACTATTTCCAGCACTACACCAAGGTTGTCTATCTGGCGCAGACGGAGGATGCCGCCTTGGACGCCAAGGCCGAAGCCGCAGCCAAGCGGCTGGAGCTCGCCTACGAGCGGCGCCAGGTGGGGTACGGAGAGATGGAGGGGTTTATGCGGCGAGGGCAAGAGTAGGGCATTATCGGAACTGCTTTAGGATCGTCAGGTCGAACCTTCACCACCCCGGAACCCTGTCGCCAGCACATAGAGCTCGGCGCTATCCGCGCGGCTCGCCTCGGGCTTCACGTGACGCACCATGCGGAAATCGCGTTTCAGCAGGGTCAGCAGATCGCGCTCGCTCCCGCCTTGCAGCACCTTGCACAGGAACAGGCCACCGGGCGCCAGGATGGTCGAGGCGAAGACGCCGGCGCTTTCGGCCATGGCCATGATGCGCAGGTGGTCCGTCATCTTGTGGCCGGTTGCCGGTTCGGCCATATCGGAAAAAACCACGTCGACTTTTCCGCCCAGCAGCGCCGTGATGCGATCTTCGGCCTCCGGAGCATTGAAATCCTGCTGCAGAAACGTGACATGCGCGATCGGCTCCATCGGGTTGATGTCGACCGCCACCACTTTGCCGCCGCGCGGGTCGCCGGCGCGCACTTCCTTGGCGGCGACCTGCGACCAACCGCCGGGCGTGGCGCCGAGATCGACCACGCGCTGACCGGGTTTCAAGAGCTTGTAGCGCTCGTTGATCTGGATCAGCTTGAAGGCGGCGCGCGACCGCCAGCCTTGCGCCTTGGCGGCGGCCACATAGGGGTCGTTGAGCTGCCGCTCCAGCCAGCGTTGCGACGAGATGGTGCGACCCATCGCGGTTTTCAGGCGTGTACCGAGCATACGACTGCCCGCCGTGCCTTTGCCGCCGCCCTTTTTCTCCGTCCCGCTCATGACACTGCCCCCTGCCGTTGCGCGCGCCAGCGGCTGGCCCGGTCCTCGGCCATCAGCAACGACAGGATGCCCTCGCGCAAGCCCCGGTCCGCGACGCGCAGGCGTTCACACGGCCAGGTGCGCATCAGCGCCTCCAGGATGGCGCAGCCGGCAAGCACCAGATCGGCGCGGTCCTTGCCGATGCACGGTTCGGCGACGCGGCCGTCGTAGTTGGTCGCGAGCAATCGCGCCGTCACCTTGCGCACGTCGTCCGACTTGAGCCAGCAGCCATCGACGCGGTTGCGGTCGTACACCTTCAGCCCCAGATGGATGCCGGCGACCGTCGTCACGGTTCCCGAGGTGCCTAGAAGATGTGCGCCGCGCCGTTGCAACTGCTTTGCGATCTGATGCTCGCGCTCGAACGGGTCGAGCAGCTCCAGTACATGGGCGACCATGGCGTCGAACGTGGCCTCGTCGACAAAACGTCCGCCGAATTTCTCCGACAGGGTCACGACGCCCAGGGGCAACGACGTCCAGGCCTTGACGCAATCCTGCACGTCCACCCGGTCGGGGCGGTTCTGCAGCGCGCGGCCGAAGAAGTCGATCCAGATCAGCTCCGACGATCCGCCGCCAATGTCGAACACCAGCGCACCGTCGGATTGGCGGTCAATCAGCGTGGCGCAGCCCGAGACGGCGAGCCTCGCCTCGGTCTCGCGCCCGACGATCTCCAAGGCCATGCCGGTATGCTTGTACACGCGCTCGATGAAGGCTTCCCCGTTGCGCGCGATCCGGCAGGCCTCGGTCGCAATCAACCGCGAGCGCGTAACGCCCCGGCGGTGCATCTTGTCGGCGCAGACGTCCAACGCATCGAGAGTGCGCGCCATGGCCGTCTCGCTGAGCACACCGGAATGGCCAAGGCCCTCACCCAAGCGGATGATGCGGGAAAAGGCGTCGATGACGTGAAAACTGCGGCGCGACGGCCGCGCCACCAGCAGACGGCAATTATTGGTGCCGAGATCGAGGGCCGCGTAAATATGATCATTGGGCAGAGCGAGCGAATGCGGCGAGCCGACGCCCGGCCCCATGTCCGGCTCGACGTCTGCGCGCCCTGGATCGCCGGCACCTGCGCCATCCGCTACCCTGGGCAGCGGCTCGCATGCAACCACGCCAGGGCCAACTGGATCTTTTGGCCCGTGCACGTCTATCCCCAGCGCCTGGAACTCAGGGCTTCCGCCCCGGACCGGTCCCGGCCATTTTAAGGCCCTCCCGTCTCACCATCAGGCGTTCCGCTGGAATCACCCTTGGGTCAACAGTAGCAGGTTCGAGAGACGGGTAAAGCGCGATGACAGGTCGGTTTGGTTTGGGGACAAGATCTTTGCCTTGGGTCTGGACGGACGCCGCCATGGCGCGCCGGCCGTCGATGCGAAATTGCCCTAGCCGAGCCTCCCGGTGGTCAGCTATCACAGGGCCAATCTTCCTCAACCAGGATCCCCATCCATGAAGACCCTCGACGCCAAGCTCGCCAAGATCCGCGCCGGCAAATACACGCCGAAGGACTTCATCATCGCCGATGCCAAGGACGGCGACATGGGTGCGGGGTGCGATTCGCCAGGCCCCAAGCGCGACGGCAGCGGCTTCAAGACTCGGGTCGATCATCTCGCGGCAATGACAGAGATGACGAAATCCGGCCTTATCGACATCATGCTGACTTCGCTGTCGTCGGCCGAGATATTGACGGAGCAGGGACTGTTCGAGAGCAGCAACGTCACGCTTTCGATCCGCCTCAACGATACCACCGATATCTGGAGTATGCGCGGTTCGACGTACAAATCTACGCCGCAGCATCCGTTCCGTACTGCGGGCATTGCGGCCGCGGCCAAGGTCTCCGACCTCGGCCTATATTCCGTGACCTTCAACAACAATGTGGCGCTCGACCTCGCCACATTGGAGGCCTACGCTGCATTCCGCGCTGAGGTGGTGCAAACCAAGCTCCGCCACTTCCTGGAGGTGTTCAACCCGGCCATGGACATCGGGTTGAAGGGCGCAACTCTCGCCGAGTATTGCAACGATTGCATCATCAAGACGCTAGCCGGCGTGACGAAGCCGGAACAGCCGCTGTTCCTGAAGCAGCAGTACAATGGCGCCAAGGCCGTGAGCGAGCTGGCGGCCTATGATCCGACACGGCTGATCGTTGGCGTTCTGGGCGGTGGGCGTGGTACGACGCGCGACACCTTCGAGCTGGCGGCCCAGGCCGAAAAGGCGGGCGCGCGCGTCGCTCTGTTCGGACGCAAGATCAATCTCGCCGAATCGCCGACCGATCTGGTCCGGCATATGCGGCTGGTGGTCGAGGGCGAGTTGATGGGCGCGGAGGCCGTAAAATCCTATCACGACGTGCTGGCCAAGAAGAAACTCAAGGCCGATCGCGATGTGAAGGCCGACAGCGAAATCACCGATCCGATTCTGAAGGTTTAGCGCCATGGCCTCCGCGCAATCCCGGAGCGGAGTCGTATGCGCCGGCGCCTGGTGCATCGACCGCAACATCACGGTCGATCACTGGCCGGCCGAGGAAACCGTCGCAAGGATGTTGTCGGAGACGCCACAGGGCGGCTGCCCCGGCCACAATATGGCGACGGCGCTGAAGAAGCTGGGCGCGCCGTTTCCCATCGAAGCCATCGGGCTTATCGGCGACGACGAAAATGGGCGCATGCTGACCGCGATCTGCGATGAGCATGGCATCGACCGTGCGCAACTCGAAGTGCGACCCGGCATCAGGACCTCAGTCACCCTGGCCATGATCGCCAAGGGTACCGGCAAACGCTCGTTCTTCTACGGTCCGGGCGCGCATGCCGTTCAGACCCCGGATGGCTTCGATTTTGCCCGCACCAAGGGCCGCATCGCCCATCTCGGCCTGCCAGGCTTGCACGATATTCTCGATGCGCCTTGGAAGGGCGATCCTTCGGGCTGGGTGACGATCCTGAAAGCAGCGCAGGCTGAAGGGTTGCAAACCAATGTAGAACTCGTGTCGATCGCACCCGAACTCATCCGCGCGCATGCTGAGCCGATGTTGCCCTATCTCGACACCTTCATCGTGAACGATCTTGAGGCGGGGGCGGTGGCTGGGCTTGAAACGGTGCGCGATGGCAAAACCGATGTCGCGGCCTGCCGCGATGCTGCGGCGCGCATCTTGGAACGGTCCAGGATCTGGCTGGTGGCGATCCACTATCCCACCGGCGGCATCGTCCTGACGCGGGACGGGCGCGTGTTCGAACGCCCCGCGGTTCGCGTCCCGCAGGCCGTCATCAAAAGCAGCAATGGCGCTGGCGATGCGTTTGCGGCCGGGGTCCTATACGGCATCCACGAGGACTGGCCGCTTGAGCGCGCGCTGCAGCTTGCCCATGCCTCGGCAGCGTCGAGTTTACGGGCCGACAGCACAACGGGATCAATTGTGCCGTGGCAGGAGTGCCTGGCCCTGGCCGCCGCCTGGGGCTGGAGGGAGGCTTGACCTGTTATGGACCGGGCCAAAGCGAATCGCTGCGCCCGCTCAACCAATAGGCGACAAGCCCGACCCACTCCTTGGCCCCGAAATCGAAGCGAGCCAGACCATCCGGCAAATTCCAGAACGGGCTGACGAGGTCGACGGCGCCGCGCGTGCGATAGTCGACCGGATACGGCACGACGGTGAAGCCGGCTTTGCGAAACGTGCCCACCGATCGCGGCATGTGAAATGCCGACGTGACCAGCACATAGCGGTCACCACTTTGCGGATGCAGCAGCTCACGCAGGTAGAGAGCATTCTCGTAGGTGGTGCGGGAGCGGTGTTCCAGGACGATGCGCCCGGGCTCGACGCCGCTGTCGATCAGATAGCGCCCGATCGCGTCCTCAGCCGTCGACCCATCCAGCAGGCTGCCGTTGCCACCGGTGAAGATCACTTTGGCTGCCGGCAACCGCCGAGCCAGCAACACGCCGCCGGTCAACCGCTCCGCCGCCTCGTTGAGGGACAGCATGTGACGGCCCGCGGAGGGCCAGGGGTCCTCAAAGCCGCCCAACATGATGATGCCGGCGATCCTATCGGTCGGCCCAGGCTCCGGCAGCCCTGCGAAGCGTTGCTCCAGCGGATAAAACAGGACATTGCCGGCCGGCGAAAACCCCAGCAGGACCAGTGCGGCGGCCCCGATCGGCGCCAAGCTGTGCCCGAACCGCCAGCCGCGCCATCGGGCTATCAGCCCCATTTAGAGCAGAAGTACCGAGGCGTTTGACGGCTGCGCAAAGGACCAGATGAACTTTGAGGCAAGAAAGAACATGTATTCATTCCGTAGAACAGAGCGCTTCCGGAAAAGTGTGAGCTTCGAGGCCAAGGTGGCCAGACTGAACAAGAGGTAACACTCTAGGCATTGGTACCCCTCTGCCGAGTCCGGGGGAGCCGTAGGGTGCAATAGCGTTGCGTATTGCACCGCTTAGCGGCAATGGCCCAGAGGTGCGATACGGCCGAAAATGGCCTATTGCACCCTACGGATCACCCGCAAACCTCACCCAGGTGGCCTGAGCTCGGCCAGATAGGTCCGCAGCATCGACACCCGCCTTGGCCGAAAACTTTCGCCTGCCAGATCGGCGTCCGATATTCGATCGGCTTGGAACATGCGGAATCCTTTGCGCAGACAGCACCACGCCAGGACTATCAGCTTGCGATCCAGATAAGAGATTGCGAGCGGCAGGATCGTTCGCTTGGTGACAGTTCCGCCCTTGTCGGCGTAGCGGATGTTGACGGCCTCTTCGTTCCAACATCCCTGCCGTATCGTGGAGAGATCGGGTGAGGACGGATACCGCGTTTCCAGCCGGTAGACTTGCGACACCGCGTGGAAGAGGTGCTGCTCGCCCTCATCGGGCAACGTTGCGGCGACCTTCGCCATCACAGCTGTTGCCGCTTTGACCAATGCGG
>JAYUAJ010000444.1:0-3345 GCA_043741375.1 Hyphomicrobiaceae bacterium
GACGTTATATTCCTGTCGCCGCGCGAAGAGAAACCCTTGATCCCCGCCGTCATGGCCGCCAAGAAGGCTGGCATTCCGGTATTCCTCATTGATCGCGGCGTGGACGCGACATTGGCCAAAGCCGGCGTCGACTATGTGACGTTTATCGGCTCCGACTTCGTCAAGGAAGGCAAGACCGCCGGCGAAGCGCTGGTCAAGGCGACCGGCGGTAAAGGCATTATTATCGAGCTCGAAGGCAGCACCGGGTCATCGCCCGCCAACGATCGCAAGAAGGGATTTGACGACGTCATCGCCGCCAACCCCGACATGAAGATTGTCGCCTCGCAGAGCGGTGACTTTGCCCGCGACAAGGGCCGTCAAGTGGCAGAATCGCTTCTGCAAGCTCATCCCGAAGCGAACATCGTCTATGCCCACAACGACGAAATGGCGATCGGTGCGATTGCTGCCATCGAAGCGGCAGGCAAGAAGCCGGGCAAAGACATCATCGTGGTCTCCATCGATGGTGAGAAGGATGCTTTGCAAATGATCATCGACGGCAAAATGCTGTTCTCGGTCGAATGCAATCCGAAGTTTGGGCCGAAGGCCTTCGAGACGGCCGCCGCCTACGCCAAGGGCGACAAGATCGAGCCCAAGACGACCAATGTTGACCGCTTTTACGACATGAGCAACGCAGCTGCCAGTATGGCAGACTCTTACTAACCATTGCTGAGCTGATGACGTGATCAGCCGCCGTCCTGCTTCCTCCTGGCAGGGCGGCCGCTTTGCGTTCGATATGATCGTTTGGTAGACTTGCCCATGACCACATCAGCCCTCTTGGACATGCGCGGGATCGACAAGCGTTTTGCCGGCATCCCAGCCCTGTCGTCTGCCTCGCTGAGCGTTGCGCCGGGTGAAGTCCATGCGCTTGTCGGCCAGAACGGCGCGGGCAAATCGACGATCATCAAGATTCTCACCGGCTACTACCGCAGGGACGCCGGGGAAACGGTATTTGACGGCGCGACTTTCGAGGTCGCATCGCCACAAGCGGCTCAGGCCGCAGGCATCAGCACGATCTATCAAGAGATCAATCTCGTCCCTTATCGGTCGGTCGCCGAGAACATTTGCCTCGGGCGCGAGAAGCGCCGGTGGGGTTTGCTCGATTGGTCCGCGATGCATGCAGAGGCCGAAAGCCTCTTGTCGCGCTTCAACATCAAGCTCGACGTGCGCCAGCCGCTGATGCGCTTCAACACCGCAACGCAGCAGATGGTCGCGATCGCCCGCGCCATTGGTTTCAAGGCCAAGCTTGTCATCATGGACGAACCGACGTCATCGCTCGATGACCGGGAGGTTGCGGTTCTGTTCGAGGTGATCCGTCAACTGAAGGCTGAAGGGATCTCGGTGATCTTTGTCAGTCACAAGCTCGATGAGCTCTATGCCGTCTGCGACCGCGTCACCGTCATGCGCGATGGCAGAACCGTGAAAACAGCCGCCATGGCGGATTTGGGCAAGCTCGACCTGGTCGCCTCCATGCTGGGACGGGACGTGTCACAGGTCGCCCGCCATGCCACCGCCTTCGGCGATCACTCGGGCGCGATTGGCGCTACGGTACTTGAAGCCAAGGGCATGGCAGCGGGCCGCATGGTGCGCGATGTTAGTTTCGCCGTGCGCCGTGGCGAAATCGCCGGGTTTGCGGGGTTGCTGGGAGCGGGACGGACAGAAACGGCAAGGCTCGTGTTTGGCGCCGACCGCAGCGATGCCGGCTCGCTGACGCTGGATGGCAAAGCGTATTCGCCTTCCGAACCGTTCGATGCCATAAAGGCCGGCATCGGGTTCTGTTCGGAAGACCGCAAGCTTGAGGGCATTGTTCCCGATATGTCAGTCGCCGAGAACCTGACCTTGGTGCTGATGCCCGCGCTCGCCAAGGCAGGCATCGTCGACGAAGCCAAGAGCCGCGAGATCGTCACCCGTTTCATCGCCAAGCTCGGTGTGAAGTGCTCTGGGCCCGACCAGAAAATCCGTGAGTTGTCCGGCGGCAATCAGCAAAAGGTCCTACTGGCCAGATGGTTGGCGACTAATCCAAAGTTGCTCATTCTCGACGAGCCGACGCGCGGCATCGATGTCGGTGCCAAGGGTGAAATCCAACTGCTCATCAAGCAATTGGCTGAACAGGGCCTTGCGGTGTTGATGATTTCGTCGGAGCTTGAGGAAGTGATCGAGGGATCGGATCGAGTGTTCGTCCTGCGCGAAGGCCGGAACGTTGCCGAGTTTGCCCATGGGCAGGTCAGCGAGGCCGCAGTGATGCACGCGATGGCGCACGGCTCGTCGGCAGTGGGAGACGCTGTGGTATGACGCAGGTTTCGAATGCGCCGCTGCCGATGCCCAGGCCCCAGCTCGGTCAGTTCTTGTCGCGCTACGGTACTTTGACAGCCCTGCTGGCCCTGCTCATCTTTAATTTCGTCTTCACGCCCCATTTTGCCACGTGGCAGACCCTGAACGTCAACCTCACTCAAGTCGCCACCATCGTCATAGTCGGTGTCGGCATGACCCTGGTGATCGCGACCGGTGGCATCGATCTGTCGGTCGGCTCGCTAATGGCGATTTCCGGCGCGTTGGCGCCGCTTATCTTCCTTGGCAACATCGTAAAAATCGGCGAGATCCACCTCGCGGTAGCCGTTGCCATCGTGGTCTCGGTGCTCATGGCCGGCCTGTTCGGCTGGTTCAACGGATGGCTCATCACCAGGTTCCGCATCCAGCCTATCATCGCAACTTTGGTCCTGTTCATTGCCGGACGCGGCATTGCGCAGGTCATGACCAATGGCAATCTACAGCCATTCAAGGTGCCAGAGTTTCAGGTCGTCGGACTTGGCCGTGTGATGGGTGTTCCCATTCAAGTGATCGTGATGCTGGCGCTGGTCGCGGCAGCGGCCTGGACACTGAGGCGAACCGTGTTCGGCCGCCAGATCATCGCGATCGGCGGCAATGAAAAGGCCGCGCGGTTGAGTGGTGTGCCGGTCGCGCAGGTCAAGCGCTGGGTCTATTTCATTAGCGGCTTGGTTTCGGGCATGGCGGGGCTGGTTGTCATCGCCATCAACTCATCGAGCGATGCCAACTTGGTCGGCCTGGGCATGGAACTCGACGCCATTGCCGCAGTTGCCGTCGGTGGCACGCTGCTCAGCGGCGGCCGCGCAACAGTCGTTGGTACACTGATTGGGGCACTGATCATTCAGCTGGTCCGCTATACGCTGCTGGCCAATGGCGTCCCCCCTGCCGTCGGCCCCATCGTCAAGGCGGCGCTGATCGTGTGCGCGGTCTGGCTGCAACGGCAGAACAAGGCTTGAGCCATGCAGAACTCGAACCTCATCACTT
>JAYUAJ010000445.1:0-3336 GCA_043741375.1 Hyphomicrobiaceae bacterium
TGCGGCGGGCAATGGTGAGGCCTAGGCCGCTGCCTTCAACGCCGGGCTCCGCCGCGCGGCGGAATGGCTGGAAAACTTCGTCCAGCAGCGCCGGATCAATACCCGGGCCGGTATCTCGAACCTCGAGAGCAGCATCGCCGCCGTCCGCCAGCACCGCAACATCGATAATGCCACCTTCGGGCGTGTAGCGTATGGCATTTTCCAACAGGTTGCCGACGAGCACGCGCAAATCGTCTGCATAACCCTCTATGATCGCCGCGTCCCCTTGCGCCAATCCCAGATCTTGATGGCGATGGTCGGCCAGCGGCAGCACCTCGGCAATGGCTGCACGGGCGAGTTCGGCAAGATCGACGGTGGTCGTTTGCTTGTTCGGGCCATCTTGCGTCCGAGCCAGGTTCAGCAGTTGGCGGGTGAGCTGGCTAGCCCGCCGCACGCCCCGTTCAAGTTCGTTGATACGCGCGGGCAACTCAGGCCCCGGTGCCTTGCGCAAATTGCCGATCTGGAACTGCAACGCCGCAAGCGGCGTTCGGAGTTCATGCGCGGCGTCCGACACAAACCGCTTTTGGGCCGAAAGCGCGGCTTCAAGACGGCCGAGCAATTCGTTCGCGGCGGTCACCAATGGCGCAAAGTCTGCGGGGATGTCGGTTAGGGGAATTGGCGCCCATTCGCCAGGTTTGCGGGCCGCAAGTCTGCCTGCCACAGCATCTATGCGGTGCAGGATGCGGTTGATCACGAGACTGAGCAGTAGCCAGGACAGCGGAATAACGACAGCAACCGGAATGAGCGATCGCCAGGACGCATCGCTCGCAAGCTCCGCCCGCACAGTCGCGCGCTGCGACACCTGAACCGTGCGGTTGGCCGTCACTAGCGTATAGGTGCGCCATGCGCCTGACGTAGACGCCGTATCGGAAAAGCCCGTTTTACTTGCGGCCGGAAGGTCCTCCGTTGGCAGCGAGGAGCGGAGTGGGCGACCCGTCTGATCCCAGACCTGGAGCAGGAAATCGTCCTCAGGGTCAGGCGGGTCCGCATCGTCCGCCGACGGTGGCGACGGCGCGACCACTGGATCACCCATATAGATGGCCATCAATCGCAACTGGTTGTCGAAGAACCCCTTGGCCTCGTCCTGCGCCGACCAATAGGCGAAGGACGCCGCAAGCAATCCGGCGACAATCATCAGTCCCAAGAGCCATAACCAAAGTTGCGTTCGCAAGGACGTCACGCGGCGCCTGCCTCCAAGACAAAGACCCTTCAGATTTCGTCACTCGGAGCGACCATCCAACCGGCGCCGCGAACATTACGGATCGCATCCTTGCCGAGCTTTTTGCGGACTGCGTGGATCAGCACGTCAACCGCATTGCTTTCAACCTCCTCGCCCCAGCCGTAAATGCGCTCTTCCAGCTGAGATCGCGAGAAAATTGCGCCGGGACGCTGTAGCAGCACCTGGAGAAGCGCGAATTCCTTGGCAGAGAGAAGCGATGTGACGCCGCCCGCAGTCGCCTCGTGGCTGGCGAGATTGATGGTGACCTGGCCGTTTCCCATGGTCGAAACGGCGCTGCCGCGTTGGCGGCGGACGACCGCACGAATGCGGGCGAGCAGTTCGCTGAGTTCGAAGGGTTTCACCAGGTAGTCGTCGGCGCCGAGGTCCAGCCCGCCCACCCGGTCGGAAGTCTGGTCCCTTGCCGTGATAATCATGAGCGGGGTGGCGTCGCCTCGCCGGCGCAAATCCTCAAGCAGCGTTGGGCCCGATTTGCGCGGTAATCCCAAATCGAGCAGGATGAGCCCATAACCTCCTGCCGCATTGGCCAACTCGCCGTCCGCGCCATCATGGGCCCAGTCGACGGAGTACCCCGCGTCCCGGAGGCCCTGCATCAGACCTCCGCCAAGCATCGGATCATCCTCTATTAGCAGGATCCGCAAGTGAACTCCCGACGCAAACCAAACGGACTCAGACCGTTTTCAGTTTAGCATCGAAATCGTGACTGCGTCATCCGCCTGGAAATGGCTGAACGATCTTGTACCCGCCGATTGACCTTACTTGCCGAACCGCCAAATCAAGAAGATGGGGGATTGGTCATTGTCCGCATGTGCTTCAGGACCGATACTGTCTCTGTCACCCAGCCATAGCCACCGAAGGCGGTGAGTGCGGCCCGATGGCGGGCCTCCGTGTAGGTCGCGCAGGCATCTTCTGGCACTGTGCAGTAATAGCCCTTGTCCGCCCCGTCCCGCATGGCCATGTCGACACATTGGTCCGTCACGATGCCGGCAATGATCAGGTAACGGATGCCGAGATTGCGCAAAACGTAGTCGATGTTGGTCGAGTTGAAGACGCCGGAGGATGTTTTCGGCAGAACAATCTCGCGGTCGAGCGGTGTCAGTTCGGGAATGATCCGCCCCTCGTGCATGCCACGCGGCACCAGGATGTTGGACAATTTGTGATCGGGCGAGCGGTCGCGGCCATCCGGCGTCAGCGCTTCGATAATCGTATGAATCACTTCGAGGCCGCCGGCACGCGCGGCTTCCAGCAGTAGGACCTGATTGGGGATCACAGTGGTGCGCAGGCGGCGAAAAAAGTGACTGTCAGCGTCATTCTCTGGATGCGATGGATACAGTCCCGGTTCGCACCAGATTCGCTGCATGTCGACTAGCAACAGCGCTGTTTCGCCGGGCTTGTACGGGGCATCGCGCCGCGTCGGAAAATCCATCGCCGCGCCCCTAGATGTGAATGGCCATGGCGCGCGCCGGAAAGCCTGAGCCGCCCTTGGCCTTTGGCCACATGGCCGCGATCAGCGCGCCGGCTTCGGGCAGCGTGTCAAGATTGGTGAGCAGTTCAATCTGCCAGCGGTCGCGCCGCAACACATAATCTTCCATAGCGAAGGAGCCGGCGGAGGTGGCGATGCCGGGGTCGGTGTCGATCTGCTCGTGGCCCACGGCCATGATGCCGCGATCCTCGAACAGAGCCTGAAGAACTGGCATTGACCAGCCGGGCGCATGGGAAACGCCGCTGGCATCCTTGTTGGCAAATCGCATTGGATCCGGCCAGCGCGCCGACCAGCCCGTGCGCAGGGCGACGAAGCTGCCAGCCGGAATGCGGCCGTTGCGCTGTTCCCAGGCCGCAAGATCGTCAAGCGCCGGCGTCGCATCCGGGTTAGTTGCAACGCGTGAGGAGATATCCAGCACGCACAGCGCCAACAGCATTTCGTTGACCGGGATCGCCTCCAGCGGCCGGCCGCCTTTCACGAAATGCAATGGCGGATCGACATGCGTGCCCCATTGGCCGACGACATGATAGCGGTCAACCTGGAACGGGGCCGTCGCATGAGAAAAGACATAGGAACG
>JAYUAJ010000446.1:0-7793 GCA_043741375.1 Hyphomicrobiaceae bacterium
TTGCGGCGCAGCCTTGACCGAGGGGCTCAGGGTCTTGGCCGGGCTCGGGAGCGGCTTTAGCAGCTTCGCATTGCGCGCCGGAATAGTAGCATGGGCCGAAGTTTCGAATAGCGGTTCGATCGCAACCCCGGCGCCGAATGCGACAACTGCCAAGGCGCCGAGATAAATACCGGGATGCACGGAACGCAACATCGTCAACTCCTGCGCCCACACAGCGCGATTGCGGCAACAGAGTAACCGGGCTTCGTAAAGGAAGCGCAAATTGTCAGCAGCTTGGGGCGCCGCACGACGCACCGAATACTCCGCGTCATCATCGCTGTGAGCGCATTAACTTTTCATTAGCAAACTCCGATGACGGGATTTTGCCGCGAATCAGTTATTCTCCCCAAAACCGCTGTTGTCAGTTGAACCTGAGGGACGATGCAATGTCTGATCGCACCATGTTGGCCTTTGGCCGCAGCACCTATTCGGTTCCCAAGGCCACCAAACGTGCCTTTCAGGTGTTATTGGCTGTGGCCATAACAGCGGTGGCGATCCTCATCGTGTTGTCACTCAACAATGTCTTGACCACCCAAACCGGTTGGCGGCAGGGCTTCAACACTTGGCTGGCGTTCATTCGCCGCTCGGATATTCTCGGCACCATGGTGTTGACATCGGCAATTACCGTGCTGTCGGTCTACTGGAGCCCGCAAGGCGGCAGCGGCAAGAAGTAGGCGCCAAGCTCAAACGCTCATCGATTCGAGATAAGTCTCACACAGCCGAACGGTATCGGCTGTGTATTCAATGCCCATCGACCGCGCCAAATCGGTTTCGCTGTGAGAGCCGGTCCACGCGACCAGCAACAACCGGCGCAGCATGACAAAGGTCGGGATTTCGGCCTCGTCGGCTGCGCTTAAGGTACGCACGCGGCGATAGCCGTCGACCCAGGCGGCCAAAAGCGCAGGCACTTCGGGTTTGTGCTCGAAAAAGCTGACGGTCACGGCGCAGTCATAGAGGAACCACGAAAACCCGCAGTCGTCGAAGTCGATGACTTTGACCTTGCCGGCATCGACCAGAAGATTGGCCAGCCGCATGTCGCCGTGCACCAGACCGAAGCGCTCAGGCCCCATGCCGAAACGCTTCAGGCGCACCTCGATTAAAGCGACCGTGCCGGCAAACAGGGCCTCGATTTCGGGTGTCATTCCCATGCCAGCCTGCCAGCGCCCCCAATGCGGGGTGTTGCCAAGGCTGGTCTCGAAATCCCAGACGTGCCGGTCGAACCAGACTGGGCGCTGCCAAGTCTGGACGTGCTCATGCATCCGCGCGGCGATTTCACCCAGCTGGCCGAACGTAGAAACGTCATTCTCTGCCGGTTCGATTCCATCCTCCCACGCGAACAGCACGGCGACACGCGGGCGGGGTACGGACGGGTGCGCGACGGCCTGCAAGAGCCCGCCGTCGCGTCCGGGAATAGCCGTCGGCGTTATGGCCAATCCGGCATCGCGGACCGCCTTGGCCCAGGCCAGTTCGGATTGGATGGCGGTCGGCGAATGATAGCCCGGCCGGTGAATTCGCAGCGCCCAGCGACCCCCCGATCTGGCGTCGTCGATCCGATAGGTCGCGTTCTCCGATACGTTGATCAGAGTTGCGGTGGCCTCATCAGGCAGCACCCAGCGGTCAAGGCTGGCTCTGGCCACCGCCGCCAACGGGTCAGAAAACGTCATCGCGCGCGCTCAGTCCCGGACCGCGGGCGAAAACGGAGCACGCTGGAAAATGCCGTTGTACCAGTGCTTTTTGTGCGTCTTAATGTAGTGGTCGGACTTTCCAACCGTCGCATCGGCTGCCGTTTCTCCATTCAGGCCGACACCGCGCACTGGTGGCAGCGTCACCAAATCGGTGCGGCACATTTTGCCTTGCACCTCGTTTCGCCCGCAGCGCGCCGGCGCGCCGTCCTTGGAGTAGCAGAAGTGGATCTCGCGCAAGCGCCCGTTCTTCTGGCAATCGATCGCGATCATGTTGGACTGCAACTGCGGATTGGCCTTCAGCAGGTCGGAGCGTAAATCGGGCACCGTCACATCGAGAGGGGCAGAGAGATTTGAATACTTGGCCGGAATGGTGATGCCTTTGTAAAGCTTGCGGGCCAGCTCGAAGTAGCCGCGCATGGGCAAGCCCGAGCACGTGCCGTGGGTCTGCCACTCGTGGTTCATGAGTTTTTCGGTTGGTACCGCATCGATCGTGTCGTTGACGATCTGCTGCGGCACGCGCGGTTCATTCCCCGATCCGCAATCCGATGGCCAACCTTTGTCGTATTGGGGCCAAAGGCCGTGCACGACGAAAGCATACGGCCGTTTCGAATTGCATTGCGGGTCGCTGTCGTGGCCATCGAGGCAGAAGCTCGGCGACCAGCTCAGCACCAGCGCGTAGTAGTCGAAATCGCCGGGGCGGTCGGAGAAACCGGCGTGGGCAGGCGCGCCGGTGGATATCGCGACGACCGAGGCGATGAGAGCGGCGGCAAGGGAGCGTAGGTGCGTCACAGGTAAGACTCCGTGGTCAGATCAGTTGGCGAGCGCGGCGAGAATGCGCGTCCAACTGCGCGCGCCGCCCTCAAAGCTGGAGAGATTGTATTTTTCGTTCGGCGAATGGATGCGGTCGTCGTCAAGGGCAAAACCGATCAGGAGGCTGTCCATACCCAACAGCGACTTGAATGCGCCGACAATAGGGATGGACCCGCCCGAACCGATCAGCGCCGCCGGCTTGCCCCATTCCTGCTCCAGCGCCCTCGCGGCGGACTGCAGCGGCTTGGACGTGGTGTCGAAACTGACGGCCGGACTGCCACGGCCGCCGCGATACTCGGCCTTGGCGTCCGGCAACAGGCGGCTGGCGACGAAGGCCTTGAAACCCGCGAGAATCTTGTCCGGGTCCTGATTGGCCACGAGGCGGAAGGTGAGTTTTGCTGCCGCCTCGGCCGGGATTACGGTCTTGGAGCCCGGCCCCTGATAGCCGCCCCAGATGCCGTTCACCTCGGCGGTCGGGCGCGACCACAGCAGTTCGAGCACGGAACGGTCCTGTTCGCCCGAGGGGGTGCCGAGACCAATGGCGTCGAGAAATCCCTTGGCGTCGAAACCCAGTTCGCTCCATTGTTTTTTCTGGGCTGGCGGCAACTCGGCGACATCGTCGTAGAACCCAGGAATCTGCACCCGGCCCTTGTCGTCGTGCAGGCCCGCCAGCACATATGCCAACGCCCGGATCGGATTGATCGCGGCCCCACCGTACATCCCGGAATGCAGATCGCGGCTCGGTCCTTTGATCACCAATTCGGTGAAGGCTAATCCGCGCAGCATGGTTGTGATGGCCGGCGTCTTGCGATCCCACTGACCGGTATCGCAGACCAGAGCGAGGTCTCGCGTCAGTTCAGCCTTGTTGGCCGCAAGGAAGTGTTCGAGGCTTGGAGACCCGGATTCCTCCTCGCCCTCCAGCAACACCGTGACCGAAACCGGCAGGTCACCGGTGGCCGAGATCCAGGCGCGGCAGGCTTCGAAGAAGGTCATCAACTGGCCTTTATCGTCCGAGGCGCCGCGTCCAACGATGACCTGTCCGTTGGCTTTGTCCTCGCCGAGACGTGGCTCGAAGGGAGGGCACGACCAGAGCGCCACCGGATCGACGGGTTGCACGTCGTAGTGGCCGTAGAACAGCACATGCGGGCGATTGGCGTGCCTGGTCATGCGCGTTCCCACCACCATTGGCCGGCCGGTCGTTGCGCGGGTGGAGGCCTCAAACCCGATGGCCGTCAATTCGCGGGCACACCAGTCGGCGGCCCTGTCGCAGTCGGAGTAGTTGGCCGGATCAGTCGAGATGCTGGGGATGCGCAGGAGTTCGAACAGCCGGTCGAGAGCGGCCGTGCGGCCGTTCACAAGTTTGGCCAATGCCGCGTCGAGATCTTTGCTCATGCTGCCGTCCTGCCGACTGTATCGAGGCGCGGACCATAGCGGTTGGAGCCTGAGAGCGGAAGCCTAGCGAGAGAACTGCTCAAGTCCATCCAGCAGCGGCTTGACGCCGGGGAGCAGCTTGATCGGGTCGAGCGCCTGGTCGCGCTGACGCAAGTAGACAATTTTGGGCAGCGGACGCCAGCCGGCAGCCGCCTCTTCGTTGGCGGGTGTGTTCGGCAGCGCCTGGCGGGCCAGCGCCTGGCGGACATTGATGATCTTGGCGCCGGGATGGGGCATCGGTGTCGCATTGGCCACGGCGAGCGCGACGGCGAGGCAGGTGAACGCGCCGAGCGCGGTTCTGATGAGCATGGGGAGCATCCGTTGGCAGTGTGCAGGTTGTAGCGCAATAGAGTGGTGCACGGAGTGTGCCTTCACTCCGCAGGGTTAATGGTGGTGCCGATTGGAACTCGTGTTGGAGCCGGGCTGCGTCCCAGCCACTGTCCCGCCACCAGCGAGGCCAGTAGCTTGCCGCCGCCTGGCATGCCCGAGATGACACCGAACGCGCGGTCGCGCAGAAATGGCAGGGCCGCGCTGTCGGATTGGTAAAATGGTGTCAGCACCGCGCCGAGGGCCTGATAGAGCCGCACATGCCAGCGGCGTGTACGGGTGTAGGCCGAGAGTGCCGTTGTCAGGTCATCCGTGTTCGCCATGGCGTCGGCCAACGCCGCTGCGTCCAACAGCGCCATGTTCGCACCTTGGCCCAGTTGCGGGCTGGTGGCGTGCGCCGCGTCGCCAATAATGGCGAGGCGGTCCGCGACGGGCAGCGCCAACGTGTGGTGGCCGTAGCTGGCGAACGCCATTTGCGTAGGGTCGGTGATGGCCTCCAGCAGCGGCACCGTCTCGGGCCAGAGCGCGCCCAACTCAGCCTTCCACCGCGCCAAGCCACGTGTCTTCCATTGCTCCAAATCGCTGGCCTTCAAGCTCCAGAAAAACGCCGCTTCCTCCGGGCCACCCTCCGCGCGCCGCCCGATCGGCAGCACGCCAATCATGCGGTTGGCGCGGACGTAACGCTGTTCCAGCGTGGTCTGATCGAAGCCCTGTGCGGGCCACGGCAGGCTCGCCCAGAGCGCGCCCCAGGCGAGCGGTGAATGCAGGCGCGGCCCGAACAAATATTCGGCAATCGGCGAGCGACTGCCGAGCGCGTCGATGACGAGGTCAAAGGGGCCGGCAGGGCGGCCATTGGGGAGCGTCAGCAGCGGCTTGCCTCCAGCCGTCCGATCAATGCCGATAATCTCGACCTTGGTTTCGATGGGAAGGCCGGCCGCTTTCACCGTGTTGTAGAGCACGCCAAACAGCGCGGCCCGGTGCACACCAATCGCATGCACTCCAGCACCGAGAGGGGCATACGGAACATCAAGCACGACCCGGCCGCTGCGAGTTTCTTTGCCGTAGAGCCTCTGCACGGGCCGCCCGAGGGCGCGAATGTCCGCGCCCAGCCCCAGCCGCTCCAGCACCGCCTGTCCGCCCGGCTGCAACAGCAACCCAGACCCCAGCGGTTTGGGCTCGGCGAAACGCTCAAACAGCGTGATCTGATGCCCCTGCTGATGCAGAAACAGGGCCGCCGCCAGCCCCGCCGGACCGCAGCCAGCTATTGCTATGTTGAGGGCCTGCATGCCGCCGTCAGTCCAGAGTTTCCCCGCACGCCCGCCGGAACAGCCGCACCGTCTCGGCCATGCCATAGGTCAGTGCATCTCCGATCAGCGCATGGCCGATGGAGACTTCTAGGAGGTTGGGGATGGCGGCGGTGAGCTCGGGCAGGTTCTCGCGCGTCAGATCGTGGCCGGCATTGACGCCGAAGCCGACGGCCTGGGCAGCGTCTGCGGTCGCCTTTAGCGCCGCGAGATACGGCGCACGCTCAGCCTTCGTAAGCCTGCCGCCAAAGGGTCCCGTATAGAGTTCGAACCGGTCCGCGCCGATTGCGTGGGCGCGCATCGGCGCCGCCGGATCGGCCTCGATGAACAGCGAGACGCGCATACCGCCCGACTTCAGCCGTTCGACCACGCCCGCGAGCAAGCCCTGATTGCGCGCGAGATCCCATCCGTGATCGGACGTGCCCTGCGAGGGATCGTCAGGCACCAGCGTCACCTGGTCGGGCTTGTTGGCCTCGCAAAGTTTGAGGAACGCCTCGTCCGGATAACCCTCGATATTGTATTCGCGACCCGGAAATTCCTTGCGGATCATGGCCGCCAGCTCCGGCACATCGGCGCGCCGGACATGCCGTTCATCCGGACGGGGATGCACGGTCAAACCGTAAGCGCCCGCTTGCAATGCTGTGCGGCCGAGCCCCACCAGACTTGGCCAAGGCACCGTACGCCGGTTACGCAAGTGCGCGATGGCATTGACGTTGACGCTCAATCTGGGAGTCATGAGACGATGCCTTGCGTCATGCCGGGCTACGCCAACTCGGATCCGCGTCCGATAGCGGCCACGCCGGTGCGTGACACCTCCACCAAGCCGACGCCGGTCATGACCTTGATGAAGCGCTCGATCTCACGCACTTCGCCGGTCAACTCGAACACAAACGATGTCAGCGTCGCATCAACGGTGTGCGCCTCGAACGTTTGGGCCAGCCGCAGCGCCTCAACGCGCTTCTCGCCCGTGCCGACCACCTTTACCAGCGCAAGTTCGCGCTCGATGCCGTCGCCCAGCAGCGTCAGGTCGGTGACGCGGTGCACCGGGACCATGCGCTCGAGCTGATGCTTGATCTGCACGATCACCATCGGTGTTCCCTTGGTAACGATGGTGATGCGGCTGAGGTGCTTCTCGTGCTCGGTCTCCGACACGGTCAGCGAGTCAATGTTATACCCTCGCCCCGAGAACAGCCCGATCACCCGCGCCAACACGCCCGGTTCGTTGTCGACCACGACGGAGAGCGTATGGCTCTCGGCCTTCTCGGTGCTGGTATCGGTGGGGTAGTGGGATTGCGTCGCGTGCTGGGCCATGTGGGGTCCGATGGGGTGGGTTAGACGAGGTGTTTGCCGGCTGGAGTGTGAAGTGATATCATGCCCTACACGAAATGATATCAGCGGAGGCGCAGATGGCCCAGTTGATTGTCCGCAACCTTGACGACGCGGTCAAGGAGAAGCTCAAGGCGCGTGCGGCCGAACATGGACGCAGCCTCGAAGGGGAAGTGCGCCTGATCCTTGAGACAGCGATGGGGGAGTTACCGGCTGGCGCGGCGAAGCCTGAGAAGAGTTTCGGAGAACTCATGCACGCGCGTTTTTCCAAGAACGGGTTCACGGACGAGGAACTCAAAGCCGTGAATGACGCCGTTGCGGAACTGAAGTCCGGATCGCGACTGCGCATCCCGGACTTTGGCGAATGATCGTCCTCGACACGAACGTCGTGTCCGAACTCATGGCCAAGTCGCCGCATCCGAAGGTAGCGGAATGGTCGCGAAAGTTTCGACGCGACGAGTTGGCGATGACGACCATCACATTCATGGAACTGCGGATGGGCATCGAGACCCTGCCGGCCAGCAAGCGCAGAGTAGGGTTGGAAGCCGATCTCGACTGGGTGCTTGCCGAAGTCATTGGCGCCCGCATGCTCGTGTTTGACCAGGCCGCCGCCGAACATGCGGTAAAGCGCGTCGCCCTTCTGAAACGGACCGGTCAGCCGGTCGAAATTCGGGACGTGCAGATTGCCGGAGTGGCGATGGCCCGACGGGCAGTCCTCGCAACCCGCAATCTCAAGGATTACGAACAGCTCACGGTCAAAGTCGTCAATCCGTGGGGCGACTGAAATCAGTTGACCGGCCAGCGTTGCCAATGACGCCGATCCAATGTTGGATCGGCGCGCTCTGAGGCAGCCTCAGGCTACTTGTGGTGT
>JAYUAJ010000447.1:0-7772 GCA_043741375.1 Hyphomicrobiaceae bacterium
GCGGGAGCGCTCGCTGCGGCGGCTTTGGCTGGCTTAGCCGGCTTGGCGGCCGGCGCCTGTACGGCCGCTGCCGCCGGCGCATTGCCGGGCTTGTCGCAATCGGTGAGCCAGACGTCATAGACCGGATGCTCGACGGCGTGCAGGCCGGGGCTCTGCGCCAGCATCCAGCCAGAGAAAATCGTGACCGTGCTGCCGTCCAGCTTCTGGTCCTCGACCTCGACAAAGCTGGTGGTCTTGGGTTCCTCAGTGAGGGGGCGGGTAAAGCAGGAGCGCGCGGTGACCTTCAGCGAACCAAACAGCACGGTCTGGTTCAACGGCACGGCCTTCTTGGAGATGCGCGCCGTCACTTTGTCGAGGAAGGCAAAGACCGCCATTTTGTTGGCGATCTTGTCGGCAAGGGCGGGCGAGGCCGCCGAGGCAAGGCTAATGGCCAGACACAGAAGCGCCAACAGCCGGCGATGGCGATGAGGTGTCACGGTGAAAAGGCTCCGGGTTCGAATCGAGTGGATGCCAGTATGGGCCAAACTCGGCGCTGCAGCGAATAAGGGTTGGGTTAGGGACGAAACGGGGCACGGGTGAGGCAGCAACACTCAGATCGAGGGTCGCTCGCAAGGAAAGTGACGGAAATGTCACTTCAGGACCAGGGTTCCGCCGCAGCGATTGGGACGGGCGCACGACTCAGATACGGAGAACCCGCAAGCCCTCAACAAAAAAGGATGCACAAATGCGGTCTCTCCTGATTGGTGCTCTTCTCCTCACCTCCTGCAGCTTTGCCCGCGCGGAGATTATGGAAGTCGATACCGACCAACCCCTGGTCGCAGCCAACCTGCCGAATTCATGGGACCTCAACCGCGTCGATCGCGGTATCGAGGCCATTTCGCAGGACAAGGACGCGTTCGTTTGGGTCGAATCCTACCTTCCAGAGGAACTCGACGCCATCATCGCTGAACACAACGCCTATTGGAAGGAGCAGGGCGTCGAGATCACCGGTCATGAAACCAGCGAACATGCGGAAACAGGCGGCAAATACGCCATCACCGAAGAGACGGCCACGGAAAACGGCAAGCCTACGAGACTGCTGTATGCCGAATACGATCTCGGCCTGCCGTCCAAGCGCAACATCATCGTGACCTATTGGGCCTCGCCCGAGGGCGACAAGAAGTACAACAACGCTGTTGCTGACATTTTCTCAAGCATGACGATCACTGAAAAATAAGGGCTGCGCGCCAGCAGGACGGGTATCGAACAGCGCCAGTTCTCTCTGCGTGGGACTACAGTCAAGCCGCCCGCGCTAGGACGCGAATGCGCACGTAATCGGCGGTCCAGCGGCCCTGGGTATCGCACAGCGAGGGGCGCAACAGCTCCACCACATCACCAAAAACTTCGGCGCGCTTGGCGCCGGGAAACTGATCGAAGAATGGCTTTCGCATGGTTTCCAGCCAGCCCTCGACGCCGGTTGGCAATGGGGTGGGGCGCGGGAACAGACCGATGCGCCCGACCTTGAAGCCGGCGCTGGTGAGCAGCCCCGCGTACTCGTCCGGCGTCGGATAAAACCACGGCGCGGCGAGGCCCGCATCACCGCCGTGCAACCGCGCCGCTGCGCGCAGAGCCGTGGCGACCGCCGCTACATTGCCATGTCCGCCGAACTCGGCCGCAAGCCGCCCGCCCGGCTTGAGCGCCCGACGCATCGAGCGCGCGGCGGCATCCGGCTCGCGCACCCAGTGCAGCACCGCGTTGGAGAACACGGCATCGAATTCGGCATGGAAGGTAAGGGTGCGAACATCGGCCAAGCGCGCGTCGAGCCCGCGCGCTTGAGCCGCCTGCACCATCGACTGACTGGGATCGACGCCCACGACCTGGCAGCCCAGCGCCGCCAGTTTTTCCGTCAGCGCGCCGTCGCCGCAGCCGACGTCGAGGATGCGCTCGCCAGGTTTGGGATCGAGCCAGGACAGCACTTCGCCGGCCAAATCGGCGACAAAGCGCGCGTTGTGCGCATAGCCCTTAGCGTCCCAGGTTTGTACGTCAGCCAGCGAGATGGTTGCGGCGGCCGCCATTACTCAGGCTTCCACGGCACGTAGTCCGACGTCGAGGCGGCGCGCTTGCCCGCTCCAAGCAGACTGCCCGCAGGACGATAGGCCTCGCGCGTCCCAGTCATGTTCGGCCGATGCGGCTTTTGCCACTGCCGCGCGACATAGGTCTCCTCGGTGGGTGGCGTATCGGTCGTATGGTGCATCCAGCCGTGCCACTCCGGGGGAATATTGGAGGCCTCGGCGTAGTTCTTGTACACGACCCAGCGCCGCGGAACGCCCATGGGGCCGATCCCCCGCTTCTGGACGTAGTAGATATTGCCCTGGTCGTCTTTGCCCACCCTCTTACCGTGCCGCGCTGTCTCCCAGCGCGTGCCCCAGGTGTTGCCGCCCCACCAGACGAAGATTTCGCTGAAAATGCCCATAGCGCCCATGCCCCGGCCGAACGATTTGATTTCGCGCTATATGGCACCGCGTCGCCGTTCCTGTCCAGGGTCGGGCACCACTACCAATGGCTGTGTCGCAATTGCCGCAATGCTGCCCTGGAAGCGCCAAATTCCGCGCCCGACGGGCACAAACACCAACAGGCCATCCACAAGCTGCTACCAGTCGATATCCATATGTAGTAGGTGGACATGCAACAAACTACAACATGCAGAATATTCGAGACAGGATCGCCGAATCGTCCTAGCTTCCTCGTCGTACCGGTCAGGGCGCGTTGATTGCCCAGACCCAGTCCCCGAGCGGGACCGAAACCTTAGTCGCCACTTTGTTGCTTTGTCATCACCCCGCGCCTTGTCGCGGGATGCGTTTGCGTGCGCGTTGCGTTGTGTGCGGCATTGGGTTTGACCCGCTGCCGGAGGGGCCATTTCACAACAATATGCGCAACGCGGGCAACGTTCCCGCTGCGATTTTACGCCGGGGGAACAGCATGCGGATCGACCGTCACTTCACCGTCGCGGGCAAATCGGCCTACGAGAAAATCCAGTTTCGCCAGGCTGTCAGCGAAATCAAAAACCCGGACGGGTCGATCGTTTTCCGCAACGCCGGTTTCGCCGTTCCCGCGCAGTGGAGCCAGGTGGCCGCCGACATCCTCGCCCAAAAATATTTTCGTCGCGCGGGAGTGCCAAAACACCTGAAGCGCATCGAAGAGAACAATGTTCCCTCTTGGCTCTGGCGCTCGGTCGCCGATGAGCGCGCGCTGGCCCTCGTGCCCGAGGCCGACCGCATCGGCGGCGAAACCGACGCGCGCCAGGTGTTCGACCGGCTCGCCGGCACCTGGACCTATTGGGGTTATAAGGGCGGCTACTTCTCGACCGAAGAGGACGCCCGCGCCTTCTACGACGAGCACCGCTACATGCTCGCCATGCAGATGTGCGCGCCCAACTCCCCGCAATGGTTCAACACCGGCCTGCACTGGGCCTATGGCATCGACGGCCCCGGCCAGGGCCACTTCTATGTCGACCACGCCACCGGCCAGCTGACGCGCTCAACGTCCGCCTACGAACATCCGCAACCACATGCCTGCTTCATCCAGTCGGTCGAGGATGACCTCGTCGGCGACAACGGCATCATGGACCTTTGGGTGCGCGAGGCGCGGCTGTTCAAATACGGCTCGGGCACGGGCTCCAACTTCTCCCGACTGCGCGGCGAAGGCGAGAAACTCAGCGGCGGCGGACGGTCTTCCGGCCTCATGAGCTTCCTCAAGATCGGTGATCGCGCGGCCGGCGCCATCAAGTCCGGCGGCACCACCCGCCGCGCGGCCAAGATGGTCGTCGTCGACATCGATCATCCCGACATCGAGAGCTATATCGACTGGAAGGTGAAGGAAGAGCAGAAGGTCGCCGCGCTCGTTACCGGCTCGCGCATCGTGCATAGACACCTGAAGGCCATCATGAAGGCCTGCGTGAATTGCGAAGGCGAGGCCGACGCCTGCTTCGATATGACCAAGAACCCGGCCCTGAAGCGCGAAGTACGCGCCGCCCGCAAATCGCTGGTCACCGATAACATTATCCAGCGCGTGATCCAGTTCGCCAAGCAGGGTTTCAAGGACATCGAGTTCGACACCTATGACACCGATTGGGATTCGGAAGCCTACAGAACAGTCGCGGGCCAGAACTCCAACAACTCCGTGCGCGTCACGGATGAATTCCTGAAGGCGGTCGAGAGCGACGGCGACTGGAAGCTGACCGGCCGCATCAAGGGCAACGTCATCAAGACGCTAAAGGCACGCGAGCTTTGGGACAAGGTCGGCCACGCCGCCTGGGCCTGCGCCGATCCCGGCATCCAGTTCCACACCACCATCAACGATTGGCACACCTGCGCCAGCTCAGGGCCGATCCGCGCCAGCAATCCGTGCTCAGAATATATGTTCCTTGACGATACGGCGTGCAATTTGGCGTCGCTCAACCTGATGACGTTCCGTGACGACGCCAAGCAGTTCTCCGTCGCCGACTTCGAACACGCGGTTCGCCTCTGGACCGTCGTGCTGGAAATCTCCGTCATGATGGCGCAGTTCCCGTCGCGCCAGATCGCGGAGCTTAGCTATCGCTACCGCACGCTCGGGCTGGGCTTTGCGAACATCGGCGCCTATCTGATGGCGGCGGGCCTCTCCTATGACTCGGAAGCCGGCCGCGCCATCTGCGGCGCCGTCAGCGCGATCATGACCGGCGTTTCCTACGCGACGTCCGCCGAAATGGCTAAAGAGCTCGGCGCATTCCCGGGCTACACGGACAATTCCAAGGACATGCTGCGTGTGATGCGCAATCACCGCCGCGCGGCTTACGGCCATGAAGGCGGCTACGAGAAGCTGGCGACCACGCCCGTCCCGCTCGATGCGGCCTCGTGCCCCGACGCGCGGCTCGTCTCGGCCGCCAGAAAAGCCTGGGACAACGCGCTGGAACTGGGCCAGGAGCACGGCTATCGCAACGCTCAGGCCTCCGTGGTCGCGCCCACCGGCACCATCGGCCTGGTCATGGATTGCGACACCACCGGCATCGAGCCCGATTTCGCGCTGGTGAAATTCAAAAAGCTCGCCGGCGGCGGCTACTTCAAGATCATCAACCAGACCGTGACCGAAGCGCTGGCAAAGCTCGGCTACTCAAATGCGTCCGCCCAGGCGATGATCACATATGCGGTTGGCCACGGTACCCTGAAGGGCGCCCCCGGCGTTAACCACGACGCGCTGCTCAAGAAGGGTTTTTCGCCGGAGAAAATCGCGACCGTCGAATCGTCCCTCGCCACCGCCTTCGACATCAAGTTCGTATTCAACAAGTGGACGCTGGGCGAGGAGTTCTGCACGTCCACGCTGAAAATCCCGGCCGATCGTCTGAATGCGCCCGATTTCGAGCTGCTGGCCGAGATCGGTTTTGCGCGCAAAGACATCGACGCCGCCAACGAATACTGCTGCGGAGCCATGACGCTGGAAGGCGCGCCGGGCCTGAAGGACGAGCATCTTCCGGTGTTCGACTGCGCCAATCCCTGCGGGCGAAAGGGCAAGCGCTATCTGTCCGTGAACAGCCATATCCGCATGATGGCGGCCTCGCAGCCGTTCATTTCGGGCGCCATCTCAAAAACCATCAACATGCCGAACGACGCTTCGGTGGAGGACTGCAAATCGGCCTATCAGCTGTCGTGGAAGCTGGGCGTAAAGGCAAATGCTCTCTATCGTGACGGTTCCAAGCTCAGCCAGCCGCTCTCGGCCTCAGTGATGGCCGCCGTCGAGGATGACGAGGAAACGACCGAAGCCCTTCTCGGCTCCAACCACCCGGCCGCGACGCGCGCCGCTGCGGCCGCCGAGCGCATCGTGGAACGCATCATCGAGCAGGTGCGCAGCCGCGAAAAGCTTCCCGGCCGCCGCAAAGGCTACACGCAGAAAGCCACGGTTGGCGGGCACAAGGTGTATCTCACGACCGGCGAATACGAGGACGGCCGCATCGGCGAGATCTTCATCGACATGCACAAGGAAGGCGCGGCCTTCCGCTCACTGATGAACAATTTCGCCATCGCCATCTCGCTCGGCCTGCAGTACGGCGTGCCGCTGGAAGAATATGTCGACGCCTTCACCTTTACACGCTTTGAGCCAGCAGGCCTGGTGCAGGGCAACGAGACCATCAAGAACGCGACGAGCGTGCTCGACTACATCTTCCGCGAGTTGGCCGTGTCCTATCTCAGCCGCAACGACCTCGCTCATGTTGAACCTTACACCTACGGCGACACCGACGTCGGCCCCGGCGAAAACGCCGGTCAGGCCAAACCGGCCCTGCCCGCCACCCGCGTCGTCAGCCACGGGTTTACGCGCGGGCAGCTTGCTGGCCGCATTGTCCCCCGCGGTCCCGCTGAAGGCCCCGCCGTGGCGTTCGCAGCGTTGCCGGTAACGGCGCTGCAGGATGGTCTGCGCACAGCCTATCCCGCCGCCAACACCGCGATGGCGACCGGCGCGACAATGGGCTCGCTCGCCCTCGAACACGCTCCCGTCGCTAGCGCGGCCCCAAAAGCCGTCATCGCCGGCCACCGCGCCGCCGAAGCCCGGCTAAAGGGCTACGAAGGCGACAGCTGCGGCGAGTGTGGGAATTTCACCATGGTACGCAACGGCACCTGCACAAAGTGCGATACCTGCGGCGGCACGAGCGGGTGCAGTTGAGTCGAACTTCGGCTCAACAAGGGTGCGATCACCTCACGAATCGTAAGGGTGCAAGCTGACGGTTGCAATGTGGGGCTCCAATGACGCCAAGAGACTACACGCAGGCAATAGCCGCAGTTCTGGGTTTTGCTGCTGCCGGATTGTGGTTTTACGCCTCTGGTCTGAAGCATACTCCTGGCAAGAGTTTTGCTGCGGCACCTTTGCTGCTTTTCGACATGGTTGAGCGTCAGGGCATATGGAATGCCCGCGCGCAGCAGCCACTGGAGTTGCAGCACTGATACAGGCCGTCTCGTATTTCTTGCCTGGTTAGGCTGCCTTTGCCGGCTGAGCGCGAACCCATAATCGTGTTCAGTTGGTCAACCGTTCGCGAACGAGTGGACTACTGCAAGTCTATCGATTTTTTAGAACTTGTAGGTTGGGTTAGCGCCCTTGCGCGTAACCCAACATTTCACGGCGCGCCCTGTCATGTTGGGTTACGGGCGTCACACAGCGGTGTTATTGGCTGGCTCCGTTCACGCCCTAACCCAACCTACGCCCCAAGCCTTCCCGTAACCGCTCTAGGGCGTTTGGGCCGAACTACGGAAGAGCGGAAGTCTCAATCAACATCATAGCGCGAGCGACTAGCCGTCTTGTAGTCGAAGCCGGGATCGAGATCGATCTTGCCGACCACGTCTAATTGATCCTTCTTGCGCGCCTTTTCTACCAGCGCTTCGAGCGCCAGATGTACGAACTGCCGCTTGGTCGTGGCTCCACTTAGCTTGAACTCCCGTCCGACGAGTTCGTCATTCAGGTCAATGGACATCCGCATGGAGGCGCTTTCCGAATGCGTAGGGTGCAATGGGCGTTCTTCACGCCGTATTGCACCGGCGGTCGCGCAAAGGCACAATACGGCCAAAGAGGGCCTATTGCACCCTACGACTCCGGCGCCTCTGGCGTTACAATCTTGCTGCTGTAAAAATCATGGTGCGGCCAAGAGGACTCGAACCTCCACGAGATTTCTCCCGCTAGCACCTCAAGCGTTTCTGGGGGTCTGGACGGGGTAAGACTGCGCCGGACAAAACACCACGAATCCACGCATTATCAGTCACTTAATCAGTCACTTA
>JAYUAJ010000448.1:0-3296 GCA_043741375.1 Hyphomicrobiaceae bacterium
CGTTTGGTGATATATTGTGTCTCCGAACGAGAGTCAAGCCCGTTGCCGCCCGCCGACCCAGCGACGGCGGCGCGCCTTGACGAATACTGCCGGCCAGTCTCTGCATGGCGCCTCACTCTGGCCCCCCTCTGAGCAAAGGACCTCGCCGCCGATGGACACCGCCCTTTTGTTCGACCTCGACGGCACATTGGTCGACACCGAGGACACGCATTTTGCGGCCTTCGTGGAAGTTCTGGCCGAGCACGGCGTAGCCCTCGACCGCCCCGCCTACACAGCGCGCATCATGGGCTTTCCGAGCGCGGAGATCGCGGCCAGTTTCCTGCCTCATCTCAGCCCCGCCGACGGCATGGCGATCATGGCGCACAAGGAGGAAGTCTATCGCGGACGCGTGGCGGGCGCAGTCCCGGCCGCGGGCACCCATGAGTTGCTAGACTTCGCCGACCGGCATGGTGTCCGATACGCCCTGGTGACCAACGCACCGATGGCCAACGCCGTTGCCGTTCTGGAGGCGACCGGACTGCACCGCCGGTTCGCCGCCATCATCAGCGCCGACGACCTCGCCCACTCCAAACCGCATCCGCTGCCCTATCTGCGGGGCCTGGAGCTGCTCGGCGCCAAGGCCGCCCGCTCGATTGCTTTTGAAGATGCCCGCTCGGGCGTGCACGCAGCCGTGGCTGCTGGCATCCCGCTGGTGGGCGTCACCAGTTCGATCGACGCGGCTACGCTGCTTGATCTTGGGGCGCAAATCGCCGTGCGCGACTTCGCCGATCCGGCCGTTCGCGCGTTGCTGGAGGGACAGCTGGCGGGGTGACACGCAAAGGTTCGGACGTTATTTTTCGACCCCATCTGACCGATCGCCCTTGCGGAATTCAAGTGGCGACAGGCCCGTCCAACGCTTGAAAGCCTGGGTGAAAGGCGCGGTGCTCGAATAGTCAAGCAGCCCAGCGATGTTCGCCACCGACGCGTCCGACGTGCGCAGCAATTGGCGCGCCATCTCAATTCGCTCCGTCTCAAGGATCTCCGAGAAGGTCTTTCCCTCGTGCGCCAGCAACCGCTGCAGTTTCTTCGATGTCAGGCCGAGCATAGCCGAAATGAATTCGATATTGCATTTTCCCGTGCCCATGACGCTGCGCATGGCCAGCGCCACCGTGGTCGCCATCGACTGGTCATAGAGCGGCAGGCTCTGGATGCGGCTCTTGATGTAATAGCCCAGGATCGGCTTGAAGATCCGCAATGCGCCGCCCGTTGACCGGCCCAGATAATCGGGGTCGACAAGCACTTCGTCATACTCGGCATTGAACTCGATCGGACACCGGAAAACCTGTTCGTGCAGTGTCAGGTCGCGCGGGCCGCTGTGCTGAAAGCGCATTACTGTTGGGTTCGCCTCCTCCATCTGTCCGACCTTGCGGAAGATGCGAACGACGTTGCCGATCATCATCTCGGTGATTTGGCGGGTCGGGTAGGTGAGCGCGGCGATTTTATAGCGGAAGGCCACATGCCCGGTGGCCAGTACTGCAGCGCGGTATCGCACCACTCCTGCATGGTCCCGGTAAAGTGTCCCAACATGACCAGCGGCCCATGGTTGGGAAAATGGGGCGGCGCCCGCATCACCCAATCCAGCCCAAGCGATGGCCGGTTGTAACGCTTGGCTGCCAACTCAAGCATGGCGCCGAGCTTGAAGTAGGGGATCAATCGGTCCTGCTCGATCAGCGACTTTGGATCGATGCCCACTTCGGTGAGCAGCGTGGCGGCGTCTGCGCCCGAAGAATTCAGGAGATCCTGCAGTCCGATCAGCACTGTGGCGCGAATGTAACGATCGGGTCTTTGCATGCAGGCCACCATGCACGCTAACCCACTGAAAATAAAGACTACCCATTCGCTAGAGCAAAATTTTTTCTCCCTAAACTAGTCTGCAGCGTCTCCATAAGTATATATCGGAGTCATTCGTACTCGTCTTTCAGCATTGCTTTAGCGATTCTCGTAGCTTTGGAGCTTAGCCAAATACTAGGCGTAAATGATTTCGATCGATCGGTCGTTGACGACCTAAGGATATCTCCGCAATACTACGTCGGCAGGTTGTCGTTAGGTAACTCGCACGCCGGAGGCAGGACGCGGACCGGAGCCAGGGGTCGTCCATTGGGTGTGTCCGGCGCGCGGGGCTCGAGGGGTGGCCGGCGGCTGTGGCTGCACAAGCGGCTCGCCACCTCTCTCTCTCTTGGATCCCGCCCTCCTCAGCCGCCGTTGTTGGCGAACCATTTGGCATAGAGCGCGTCGTAGGTGCCGTCTTCGCGCAGGCGCAACAGGGCCTCGCTGATCGGCTTGCGCAACTCGCTGCCCGACGGGAACAGGATTCCATAGTTTTCGCGGTGAAAGATCGATCCCACGATCAGCACCTTGCCGCGGCCCTCGTGAGCCGCGAAGTAGAGCAGGATCGGAGCATCGTAGACCACCGCGTCCACCTGCTTCTTGGACAGGGCGTCCAGCGCATCCGCGATCTGCGGAAAGTCGGCGGTTTTGGCGCCGATGGTCTTGGCGACATTGCCTGACGTGCTGCCGGCCACGATGCCCACGCGGCGGCCCGGCAAGTCGTCCGGTCCCCCGATATCGCCCCTCAACTGGTCAATCGTCATCGCCGAAGTGATAGCGCCCGTGAACAACGCGACGAACACCACGCTGATGAACACCCACAGCGCCGAGATGAACTTGCCGAAGGGCGAATGCGGATAGTCCAGCTGCTGCCCGCCAGCCGCGCCGGTCGCCCACCAAATGGCTTTGAAGATGCCCGGAAAGTAGTTCTTTGAAACCATTTCCGACGGGTGCTTGCGTTCAAAGAACCAGACCAGATGGGCTGGAATAATAATCAACAGCGCCAGAGCGCCGAGCAGGTTGAGGACCGGTCCCGATGTGAACATACGGCGCACCGTACTCAGCACCGAGCCGTTGCTTGAGGGATCCGCACGCACTGCAACCTGGAGGCCGCTGTCAAACATCGGTTGCGAAAAATCGAATTCGGCTTCCCGCTTGGCGGTAATGGAGATCGCCGCAATGGCCAAGTCGGCCTGCTTCGTCTTTACCGACTCCAGCAGATGCGGCAGCGTGTCGATGACGGTAATTTCGGCGTTGGCGCCAGTTGCCTTGGCTATCTCGCCCCACAGCTCGTAGCTGAAGCCGGTCAGCACCTCGTCCTTCTTGAACACGAACGGAGGCACGACGCGCATCGCGACCTTGATGGTTTTTCCGGCCAGAGTCTGGGGCGGAATGACCGGCACGGCGGATGGCGTTGTGGCTGCGGGCGC
>JAYUAJ010000449.1:0-7713 GCA_043741375.1 Hyphomicrobiaceae bacterium
CTGGGCAAGGTTGATCCGATCACGCTCTCGGTGGTGCGCGGCATTCTCGAAACCACGCAGCGCGAAATGACTCTGTCGCTGGAAAAGACCGCCAGATCCTCCGTGTTCAACCTTGCGCACGATTATTCGACCGCGCTCTTCAACGCCAAACCCGAAATGATTTTGCAGGGCCAGGATATTCCCATTCATCTCGGCTCGCTGATCCCCGCCATGAAGGCCGTCGCCAAGTATTTCGGCGACGACATTCACGAGGGCGACCTTATCCTGCACAACGACCCGGCCTATGGCGGCAGCCACGCCATCGATACCTGCATGTACAAACCCATGTTCTACAAGGGTAAGCTCAAGTATTGGACCGTCTGCAAGGGTCACCTCACCGATATCGGCGGCCCTGTTCCGGCCGGCTACAATCCCAACGCCAAAGACATCTACGCCGAGTGCCTGCGCATCCCGCCGGTGAAGATCTGGGACAAGGGCAAGCCGCGCAACGACGTGCTCAACCTCATCTTCACCAACATGCGCGCCCGCCGCGACCAGGAGGGCGATTTCAATGCTCTGATCGGCGCCTGCCAGGTCGGTGAGCGCGCGCTGATCCGCATGCTGGACAAATACGGCGAGGACCATGCCGAAGTCTGCATCAACGAGCTGCTCAGCATGGCCGACCGGCAGATGCGGACCCTGATCAAGGGCGTGCCCGACGGGACCTACGAGGGTATGGCCATCCTCGAAGACGCCGGCCACGGCTTTGGCGATTTCGAGATCACGGCGACTGTGACGATCAAGGACGACAGCTGCCATATCGCCATCAAGAGCCCGCCGCAGATCCCCTACTTCATCAACTCCTACGAGGGCAACTCTCATTCGGGCGTGTACCTAGGATTGATGATGTTCGCGCAATTGCCGCCACCTTACAACGAGGGCCTCTACCGCTGCGTGTCGCTGGATTTCGGCCCCAAGGGGACGCTCTGCAACGCCGCCGAGCCCGCCCCGCACATGAACTGCACCACGACGCCGATGGAAACGCTGACCGACGCCGTGCGGCTCGCCTTCGAAAAGGCGATGCCCTCCAAGGTCGCGGCCTCCTGGGGCCATGCCAACGGTTGCAACATCGCGGGCTGGGATACGCGGCACAATGAGGAATATGTGACGATGGTGCTCGCCTCGATCATCTCGGGCGCGGGCGCCACGCCGCAGCAGGACGGCTGGCACGCAGTCGGCCCGGAATGCTGCTTCGGTGCGCTGACATCAGGCGACATCGAACTGCTGGAACACTCCTATCCCATCATCATCCACAAATATGCGCTGATGACGGACAGTTGTGGCGCCGGCAAGTTCCGGGGCGGCTCGGGCACCTGCTGGGAGGTCGAGCCGCTCGATAAGGATATGACCTTCATCACCTTCGGGGAGGGGCGGCGGATCCCGGCGGTGGGGGCCGCCGGGGCCCGTTCCAGGATGGTCGAACGCAAGGTCGGCCGCATTGAGTTCACGCGCAGCGGCACTACCGAAGTGGTGCGCAAGAACGTCATCGAGACGGTGAAACCCGGCGACCGCGCGGCGAACATGAACCCGGGTGGCGGTGGCTATGGCAATCCGTTCGAGCGACCAGTTGAGAAAGTGGTGTGGGACGTGAAAAACGGGCTCGTTTCCATCGAGGGCGCGCGCGAGGACTATGGCGTGGTCATCCGTGACCTGACAACTCTGGCCGTCGACCAAGCAGCGACACAAGCGCTGCGGGCGTGAAACGGAGACTAACGTATGCGCACCAAATATCGCCTCGGCATCGACGCGGGCGGAACGTTCACGGACTTTGTCCTCGCCGTCGATACCGGCGACGTGAAGCTGTACAAGTCGCTCTCGACACCCGCCGACCCGACCAAGGCCATCGAAAACGGCCTCGCGCTGATCGCTGCCGACCTCGGTGTCAGCGCCAGCGAGATCGTCTCCAACTGCGATCTCTGTATCAACGGCACCACGGTCGGCCTTAACGCACTGATCCAACACAAAGGCGCCAAGGTCGGGCTGATCTGTACGGCAGGGCACGAGGACTCCATCGAGATCCGCCTCGGCCACAAGGAAGACGGCTACCGCTACGACCCCGAATACCCGGCCGCCGTCATGCTGGTGCCGCGTTACCTGCGCAAAGGCATCCGCGAGCGCGTTATCTCCACGGGCGCCATCCACACGCCGATGGTCGAAGACGACGTTCGCGCCGCCTGCCGCCACTTCATCGCCGAGGGCGTCGAGACCGTCGCCATCTCTTTCGTCTGGTCCGTGATCAATCAGGCGCACGAGCGCCGTGCCGCTGAAATCGTCCGCGAAATGATGCCGGGAACGGTACTGACCGTGGGCAGCGAGCTGTACCCGCAGATCCGTGAGTACACGCGAACCTCCACGGCCGTCACAAATGCCTATCTCGCGCCCATTCTGCGCAAATACGTCGCCGCCGTGGATACCTATTTCCGCCAACTCGGCGCCAAGAACCCTGTGCGCTATTTCCAATCCAATGGCGGCCTTGCCGTTGGCCAGGTGATGTCCGATCGCTCGGTCTACGCCATCAATTCGGGCCCGGCCTCAGCGCCGCAAGCAGGGTTGTTCGTGTGCGAACCCTTCAGCAAGAAGAACGTCATCACCGTCGATATGGGCGGCACGTCGTTTGATATCACGCTGGTCAAGGACGGCGTCACCAACATCAACAAAAATATCGATTTCCTGCGCTACCGCATCGGAGTGCCGATGATCCAGGTGGAAACGCTCGGCGCTGGCGGCGGCTCGATCGGCTGGATTGATTCGATGGGCCTCCTGCAAATGGGTCCGCAAAGCGCAGGGGCTACGCCTGGCCCCGCCTGCTACGGCCAGGGCGGCACCGAACCGACCGTGTCCGATGCCAATCTGGTGCTCGGCTATCTCAACCCCGGCGGCCTGCTCGGCGGCACCTTCCCGCTCGACAAGGGCAAGGCGGAGGCCGCGGTCCGTACTCGGATCGCCGAGCCGCTTGGCCTGACGCTGGAACGCGCCGCCTACGGCATGTTTACGATTGTCAACAGCAACATGGTCAATGGTATCCGCCGCGTCTCGGTGGAGCGCGGTTATGATCCGCGCGATTTCGTGCTGGTTTGTGCAGGAGGTGCAACCGGCGCCCACATCACGGCGCTCGCCCGCGAAATGGGCATCGACACGGTGATCGTGCCCAAGCTCGCCTCGGGTCTCTGCGCCTACGGACAGATCATCTCGGATGTGAAGTACAACTACATGGCGACCAGCCCGATGCGCATGGAGGATGAGGGGTCCGCGGTAAAGATCGAGCAGCTGTTCCAGCAGATCGAGGCGGGCGGGATCGCTCATCTTGAGGCGGACGGTTTTACGTGTGAGACCATCGACGTCAAGCGCTCGCTGGACATGCGCTATGTCGGCCAGGTGCACGAGTGCACCGTGGACATCGGCAATTTCGTCATCGACGGCCAATCGCTGGACCAAGTGAAGGAAGCGTTCCACAAGCGGCACGAGGAGCTTTACACGTATTCCGAGCGCCACAATGCGGTGGAGATCGTGAATATCGAGGCGACACTCTACGGCCGCGTCGAGAAGCCAAAGCCGCAGCATTTGGATACCGGAACTGCGATCCGCAAGTCGCTGAAGAACGGCTGGTCGAAACTGGTGCCCGGCGGCGGCGGCCTGAAGGACGCGATCAAGGCGACGCGGCCGCTGATCTTCAGCGCCGATGGCAAGGCGGTTGACGCGCCGGTCTACGATGGCAGCCGGCTCGGCGCGGGCGACAAATTCGCCGGCCCCGCCGTCATCGAGGAAGTGACCACCACTATCGTCATCGAACCGGGCTGGAGCGTTGAGCCGCATGCGAGCGGCTCCTACTTGATCACGCGCGACGTCTAAGCCACGGTTAGGCAACGGGAGGGACAACATGGGCGTGACGCTGAACTGCGATATGGGCGAGGCCTTCGGGCTGTACAAGATGGGCGACGATGCGGGGCTGATGCCGCTGATCAACGTCGCCAATGTCGCTTGCGGGTTTCACGCTTCCGACTTCAATCACATGCGCGCAACGGTGCGGCTGGCCAAGCAGCATGGCGTGAAGGTGGGAGCACATCCGTCGCTGCCAGATTTGCAGGGCTTTGGGCGCCGCGAGATGAAGATTTCACGGGAAGAACTCGCCAATTGCATCATCTATCAGGTTGGTGCGTTGAAGGGCTTCCTTGAGGCTGAAGGTATGCCGCTCAATCACATCAAGCCGCATGGCTCTTTGTACGGAATGGCTGCAAGGATGGAAGAGATGGCGCACGCGGTCTGCGACGCCGCCGACGTGTTCAAGGTGCCGCTGTTCGGCATGATCAATACCATGCACCAGAAGATATACGGCGCACGCGGCCATCGCTTCGTGGCCGAGTATTACACCGACCTCGACTACACTGCCGAAGGCGGCCTCATCATCACCCGCGAGCATGCCGCCAAGGACCCAACCGAGGCAGCCGCCCGCTCGCTGCGCGCCATCCGCGAGGGCAAGACGCAGAGCGTGGCGGGGACCGATGTTGCCGTTGGCGCCGAGACAATCTGTGTACATTCCGACACACCGAACGCCGTCGCCATCGCCTTGGCCGTACGCGGCGCGATTTCATCCTATCTCTGAAGGGGCTCACCATCATGGCCATGAAACAGATACTGTCGCCGCTGCCGGGCACGTTCTACAGGAGACCGGCGCCCGACAAGCCGTCGTTCAAGAGCGACGGCGATCGCGTTGCCGTTGGCGAGGTTATCGGCCTCGTCGAAGTGATGAAGAGCTTTCACGAGGTGAAGGCAGACCTCGGCGGCAAGATCGTGCGCTTCCTGGTCGAGAACGAGGAGCCGGTGATGGCCGGTCAGCCGCTCGCCGACGTGGATGGTTAGAGAAAGAGGCGGTTGCGCCCCATGACCATCCGAAAACTCCTCATCGCCAACCGGGGCGAGATCGCGGTCAGGATCATCCGGGCGGCGCGTGAGCTGGGTATCCGCACGGTGCAGGCGCACAGCACCGCCGATGCGGCGTCGCTGGCTGTTCAGTTGGCGGACGAAGCTATCGAGATCGGCCCGCCGCACGCCGCCAAATCCTATCTCAATATCGAAGCGATCCTCAGTGCAGCCCGCAAAACCGGCTGCGATGCCATCCATCCGGGCTACGGCTTTCTCTCCGAGAACGCCGCGTTCGCCGACGCGGTGGAAACTGCCGGCCTGATCTTTGCCGGCCCGAAGGCTGCGACCATCCGCATGATGGGCGACAAGGTCTCAGCCCGCAACGCTGCGATCGAGGCTGGCGTGCCGACCGTGCCGGGCAGCCCTGGCCGCATCGACGATCCGCGCATCGGCCGCGCCGTCGCTGAAGCGCTTGGTTTCCCGGTGATGATCAAGGCTGCGGCGGGCGGCGGCGGGCGCGGCATCCGGGTCGCCAACGATGTGGACGAGTTGGAACGGCTGATGACCCAGGCCGCAACCGAGGCCAAGGCGGCGTTCGGCGATGGCGGCCTATATATCGAGAAGCTGATCCCGCAGGCGCGCCATATCGAGGTGCAGGTGCTTGGCGATGGCGCCCGCGTCGTCCACTGCTTTGAGCGCGAGTGCTCGTTGCAGCGGCGGCGGCAGAAGGTGTGGGAGGAAGCACCCTCGCCGGTGCTCTCCCCCGACGTGCGGGCGAAACTGTGCGCCTCCGCCGTAACGCTTGCGCAGTCCGTCAACTATCGCGGCGCCGGCACGCTCGAATATCTCTACGACGAGCGCGACAAGCACTTCTATTTCATCGAGATGAACACACGCATCCAGGTCGAGCATCCGGTGACGGAGATGATCACCGGCATTGATCTGGTGCGCGAGATGCTGCGCATCGCGGGCGGCGAACCGTTGCGGCTGCGGCAGGAAGACATCCATTTACGCGGCCATTCGATCGAAGTGCGCATTAATGCGGAAGATCCGGCCAAGGACTTCATGCCAATGCCGGGCAAGGTCGAGGCCCTCCGCGTTCCCGGTGGCGCGGGCACCCGTTTCGATACGATGCTGTTCGCGGGCTACCAGATCCCGCCGTTCTACGACTCCCTGCTCGGTAAGCTGATCGTCTGGGACGAGACGCGTCCACAAGCCATCGCCCGTCTATCGCGCGCGCTTGGCGAACTTGAGGTGACGGGTGTCGCCACCACCAAGCCGCTGCACCAGGCGCTCGCAGCCGATCCCGACGTACAAGCCGCGAACGTCCACACCCGCTGGCTGGAGTCTTGGCTCGCCGCCAAGGCCGCGCCGCCGCCCGCCTCGCCCGCAATCCTCGCCGCAGCGCCCACAACAGGAGGCGAACCGAGCATGACAGCCCGTTACAGTTTTGGTGGCGACGAACATATCTTCGTTGAAGTCAACGAGGAGATGTCGCTCGAAGCATTCTTCAAGTCGCTCTCGATCACCAATGCGGTGAAGGACGCAAAGATCAAGGGCGTCACTGAGATCTGCCCGGCCAACGCCTCATTCCAGATCAAATTCGATCCCGACGTAATCAAGCCCGATGCCATGCTGGCCGAACTGAAAAAGTTCGAGGTTGCGGCCGCCGCCAACACGCAATCGAGCCTCAAAACCCGGATCATCGAAATCCCGGTGCTCTACAATGACCCCTGGACGCACGAAACGCTGATGAAATTCCGCGAACGGCATCAGGACCCCAAAAGCACCGATATCGAATATGCCGCGCGCATCAACAATCTCGGCGGTGTCGACGATTTCGTCGCGGCGCATTCGGGCGCGCCCTGGTTCGTTTCGATGGTTGGCTTCGTCGCGGGGCTGCCGTTCCTCTATCAGATGGTCGACCGCAAGCGTCAGATCGAGGTGCCGAAGTATCTCCGCCCACGCACCGATACGCCGAAGCTGACGGTCGGCCATGGTGGCTGCTTCGGCTGCATCTACTCGGTGCGCGGCGCGGGCGGCTACCAGATGTTCGGCATCACGCCGATGCCAATCTACGACCCCAATCAGAAGATCGGCTACCTGCGCGACTTCATGTGCCTGTTCAGACCCGGCGACATCGTCAAATGGAAGCCTATCGACCGGGCGGCTTATGATCAGACCGTCGCCGACGTGGAAGCCGGCCGCTTCGTGCCGCGGATGCGCGACGTCACCTTCTCGCTTGCCGATTTCCAGCAGGACATCGATGGCACCAATAAGAACCTGATGGGGGCACTTTATGGCCATTAACGTCATCGCGCCGGGTCTTTCGACCACGGTCCAGGACCTCGGGCGCCCCGGCTACTACAACATCGGCATCCCGCTGTCGGGCGGCATGGACCAATATGCGACGCGGACGGCCAATCTGCTGGTTGGCAACCCCGAATGCGCGGCGGTGCTGGAAGCCGTGTTCATGGGCCCCGAGCTGGAGTTCACAGAGGACGCCGTCGTCGCCGTGACGGGTGCGGAACTTCCACCCAAGGTCGATGGCAAACCTCGCGAAACCTGGACGTCGTTCATGGTGCTCAAGGGTCAGCGGCTCTCGTTCGACTACCTGAAAAAGGGTGCACGCGCCTATATCGCGGTCTCCGGTGGAATCGACGTACCCGTCGTGCTCGGCTCGCGCTCGACCTACACGCTTGGCGCGCTCGGCGGCCTCGAAGGCCGAAAGCTGGCGGCGGGCGATGTGCTGAAACGCGGTATCGCCGCCTCGGCCTGGGAAGGCCGGACGATTCCGGCTAATCTCCGCCGAAT
>JAYUAJ010000450.1:0-3289 GCA_043741375.1 Hyphomicrobiaceae bacterium
CGGGCCGCGAAACGAGCCGTATCACCCCACCCGCGCCGGTCGACGCCGTCCAGTCGACAGAGCAGCGTCAGCAGGCGCTTGATGCGCTTTACGACAAACTCGCCAAGGCCACCGACGATGTCGCGGCCACCGCTATTCGTGCGGACATCCGCCAGCTGTGGCGCCAGTCCGGCAGCCCGACCATCGATCTCCTGTTGGACCGTGATGCGCAGGCCGCCCTCGGCAGCGATCAGGGCATACGCCGTCAGCTGCTGGAGGCGGCAGCGCGGCTCGCCCCCGAGGCCGCCGAGGTCTGGAACCGCCGCGCTGGCCTGGATTTCTCCGAGCAGCGGGTCGAGGATGCCCTGGCCGATCTCGGTCACGTGCTGGCCATCGATCCCAGGCACTTTGATGCACTGGAGGCGCTCAGCGGTATCCTGCACGATCTCGGCCGCGACAAGCTGGCCCTAAAGGCGCTGCGCAGGCTGAAGGCCGTCAATCCGACTGCGGCCAACCTCGACACCCAGATCGACGAACTCTCCCGCAAGGTCGAAGGCCAGCCGATTTAGGGGTGGCCGCGGCAGGGGGTCGGGCTGATACCTAGTATCGGCGTGCGTCTCATATTCCGCCCATTTCCTGTGCCAGCCCTAGCTGCCATCGCTTTTCCACGCCCCTGCCCCGAACGGAGTTCCCCGACGATGCGCCTCATCGCCACTGCCCTGCTTGCGGTTATCTCCAGCGCAGCCTTCGCCGACGATATCAAGGCCGTCAGCTCCATTGACGCCGTTACTGTCTTTCCCGAGGGCGCCGAGATTGCCCGCGTGCTGAAGGTCAAACTCGCGGCCGGCGACCAGATCGTGACGTTGCGCGATCTGCCCGGATCACTAGTCAGCGACAGCGTGCGCATCCAGGGCGAGGCCGACGCCAAAGTTGAGATCGGCGCGGTCGATACGCGCACGTTCGTTCCCTCCGAGGACACCGCCAACGCCGCCGCCGAGGACGCGCGCAAGAAAATCGAGGACGCCATCCAGGCGCTGAACGACAAGCAGGCCGCGCTGCAGGCGACCATCGAGACTGCGGCGCTACAGAAGCAGCTGGTGACCAACCTCATCAATCTGCCATCGAGGCCGGCGGGCGCCGGCACCGCGACCAACACGGATCCGGACTGGGGCGCGCTCACCACCCTGATCGGAGAGCGGATCGGCGCTGCCAACAAGGTCATCGCTGAAGCGCAGCTGGCCCAGCGCGACAATGCCAAGAAGATCCAGGACCTGCAGAACCAGCTCAACCAGCAGCCCGACCAAGGCCAGCAGAAGACTGAGTTGCAGATTCATGTCAGCGCCGCCGCCGCCACCGAGGCGACGTTGCGCGTGCGCTATCAGATGCCCGGCGCCGCCTGGTTCCCGATCTACGACGCTCGGCTGGAGACAGGCGACGGCAAGGCAGCCCCGACCCTATCGCTGGTGCGCCGCGCCATCGTTTCGCAGAACACTGGCGAGGCCTGGGACAATGTCCAGCTGGCTCTCTCCACCACCCGGCCGCAGGCGGGCACGTCGGCCCCGCAGCTGGTGCCGTTGGCCGTCGATTTTGCGCTTGAGGGCGTCGCCTATGATTCGGTCAGCACGCGCAGCAAGCAGTTGGCCAGGCGGCTGGACAACTCGGCCGAACAGGAGCAGGTGCCGGGCCTGATTGTCGGCGGGGCCATGAAGCAGGACGAGGCAGCCCCGGCTGGCGCCCCAGCTGAGCCAAAACCCCAGCTCGCCACCGCAACAGAGCAGCGCCGCGCCACCACCATTACCACCTCGTTCCAGGCGCTCTACGTCATCACCGACCGCCAAAGCATCAAGTCGGGCGTCGGCGACAAGCGCGTGCAGATCGACATCCGCGCCATCGCGCCGGCGCTGTCAGTGCGCGCAGTTCCGAAGTTCAACGAAACCGCATTTCTCTATGCCAAGTTCAAGCTCGACGCCGAGACGCTGCTGCTTCCCGGTTCCGCCGCCCTGTTCCGCGACGGCGTGTTCGTCGGGCGCGGCGACGTCCCGCAGCTGAGCGGCGGCGAAGAGCACGAGATGGGCTTTGGCACCGACGACAAGGTGCGCATCAAATTCGCCAATCTCGGCCGTAAAGCCGGCGAGACGGGCATCATCTCGACCTCCAAGACCGACACGCAAAGCTTCAAGATGACGGTCAAGAACCTGCATGCACGCCCAATCAACGTACGCATCCTGGATCAACTACCGGTCTCGCTGAACGAGGACATCAAGGTCGACATGCTGCCGGGCACCGCGCCCCCGTCGGCACGCGATGTGGACGACAAGAAGGGCCTGTTGGCCTGGGATATGACGCTGGAGCCCGACACCCAGAAGGACCTGTCGTTCGGCTATCAGGTCAGCTGGCCGAACGGCAAGGCCGTGTACTACGAGCAGCACGAGGGGCCCTTTGCGGGCAAGGTGAAGTAAGGGGAGGTGTCAGGCATCGTCTGGGCGTGATACCGGGTTCGTCGCTGGGTGCCACCTTTACACCGGCGCACGCTTCTTGGCCCCCGCCGGTTCGGCCAAGAGGTTGGCGATCAGCAGGACGATGGTGCCGGCGGCCGTCATGAAGACCAGGAGCGCCCGGCGCAAGCCGAGCGCCGTCTCGGCCACCGCCTTCTCGTCCTCGGCTGCGAACCGGCGGTCGATCAGCGCGTTCTGCGACTTGAACGCCTTGTCGGTGATGTCCTGCTCGAATTTGAACACGGCGATGTAGTTCTGGTAGCTGAAATCCTTGCGCGCGGCGTCCTGCAGCTTGTCGTAGGCGCCGTTTGTCTCGGCGAAATTGAGCCCCGCGAGGCTGACGAGTTCGGCGATGATGGCGCGGCACGGTGTGGCGCGGCTGTACAGCGACAGCTGATAAAGCTGGGCCGCGACCGGCGTGCTCGCCTTCACATTGTCCGTATTCATTGCAAAAATGACGTTCGAACCCAGGAACGCCTGCGAATATTCGCTCTGCAGCAGCCTCAGCTTGCTGGCCGTGGTCTCCGCCGCGTTGATCTCCGCCGCCGCTCGCGATACGCGCGCCTGCAGCGGATCGAGGACCAGGAACGGCCCGAGCAGCCCGGCAAGCGACAAGGCGGTGGCAACGGTCAGCGTCACGGCTTTGATCGAAACGGACGGCAAGCGAATCTTTGGCATGTATTGTTCTACCCCTTCGAAAATTGCGAAACGCTAACTGGCTTTTCCCCTACCGGCAAACGTCTAGCCGGTTTCGATGCCACTGGGTGCCATGAAGCCAGGATGCCTGACACTTGGTCTACCTTCCTCCGCGCAGT
>JAYUAJ010000451.1:0-3289 GCA_043741375.1 Hyphomicrobiaceae bacterium
CGGAAGGCGGCGGCCGGATGATCGCCGTGGCTTGCGACGTCGGCGATCCCAAATCGGTGGCGGCGCTGTTCGCCGAAGTGGGCAAGACGTTTGGCCGCCTCGACCTCCTGTTCAACAACGCAGGCTCAGGCGCGCCTGCCGTGCCGATGGAAGACATCACCTACGAGCAATGGCGCACCGTGCTAGACGCAAACATCACCGGCGCGTTCTTGTGCTCGCAGCAAGCCATCCGCATGTTCAAGGCCCAGACGCCGCAGGGCGGGCGCATCATCAACAACGGGTCGATCTCGGCCCATGTGCCGCGACCGTTCTCGGCGCCCTATACCGCCGCAAAGCACGCCATGACGGGGCTGACGCGGTCCATCTCGCTCGATGGGCGGCCGCACAACATCACCTGCGGCCAGATCGATATCGGCAATGCGGCGACCGACATGACCGAGCGCATACGCACCACGGGCGTGCTGCAGGCCAACCTCACCACCAACACCGAGGCGACCATGGCGGTCGAAAATGTCGCCAAGGCCGTGCTCTATATGGCGGGCGTCACTCCCGAGGCCAATGTGCTGTTCATGACCGTGATGGCCAACGCCATGCCCTTCGTGGGCCGCGGCTGACCATGGCCGGTTCCGATATCGATGACGCATGACAGACATTTTCGGCATCCAAATACCGTCGACCGATCCTGTCTTTCTAGGCATCGTTGGTCTTCATATCCTGTTCGGGCTGGCCAGCGTCGCGACCGGTCTGCTGGCGATGCTGTTGCGCAAGGGGCGCGGCCGGCATTCACAAGCGGGGACTGTCTATTTCTATTGCCTCGTCGGTCTGTTCCTGACCCTGGCCGCGCTCTCGATCATGCGTTGGCAGGAAAACCGGCATTTGTTCGTTGTCGGGCTGCTCTGCTTTGCCTCGGCATGTCTGGGCCGCATAGCAATCCACAGTCGGTTGCGCGGGCGGGTCCGATACCACGTCATTGCTATGGGCGCGTCATTCGTTGCTCTGCTGACCGGCTTCTATGTCGACAACGGCAAAAATCTGCCGCTTTGGAATATGCTTCCGCAAATTGCTTTCTGGCTTCTTCCGCCGGCAATCGGACTCCCAGTCATACTGTGGACGATGTCGCGGCATCCGTTGCTGCGTAATCGCCCGCCAAACAAGGGACCGTCAGGAGACGCATCATAATGGCCGACGAGATCGACCAGGATCCGCGCGCGGAAAATTTCGTGCAGGATCCGTATCCGTTCTATGCGCGCATGCGGCGGCAGGGCCGCGCGTTCTTCTGGAAGCAGTATGGACATTTGTGCGTGCCCGGCTTTGAGGACGTGAACGCCCTGTTGCGCGACCGCCGCTTCGGCCGCCAGGTGCTGCACAAGACCACGCGCAAGGCGTTGGGGTGGCCAGAGCCCGATCCAAAGCTTGCCGATTTTCACGCCGTCGAACGGCACTCGCTGCTGGAGCTGGAGCCGCCCGATCACACCCGGCTGCGCACGCTGGTGAACCGTGCCTTCGTGTCACGCCATGTGGAGCGGTTGCGGCCGCGCATCACCACGCTGGCGCGCGAGCTGATCGATCGCTTTCCCGCGGGGCCGGTGGATCTTCTGGAGGCCTATGCCACGCCGCTCCCGGTGCGGGTGATCGCGGCGCTGCTGGGCGTCGACGAGGGAACCGCGCCGCAGCTGCTGGACTGGTCGCACCGGCTGGTGGCGATGTATCAGTTTCGCCGCTCGGCCGCCGAGGAAGCGTTGGCGAACGCCGCCGCGATCGAATTTTCCGAATTCATCCGCGCCGAGATGGCGCGCGCGCTCAAATCTCCTGGCGACGATCTGCTCTCGCTCCTTGTCCGCGCGGAGGGCCTCAGTGAACCTGAGATCATCTCGACCGTCATTCTGCTGCTGAACGCAGGCCATGAGGCGAGCGTGCATGCCATCGGCAACGGCGTGAAGGCGATCCTGCAATCGGGGGCAAAGCCGGGCGAGTTGTTCGCCACACCCGCCACAACCGCAGCCACAGTCGACGAGATCCTGCGCTACGACCCGCCGCTGCACATGTTTACCCGCTACGCGCTGGAGGATGTGGAGATCGGCGGGGTACGTCTCAAGATCGGCGACGTGGTCGGCTTGATGCTGGGCGCGGCCAACCGCGATCCCGCACGCTACGGCGATCCCGAGCGGTTCGACCCGCAGCGCGATGCCAGCGGGCATACCTCGTTCGGCGCCGGCATCCACTTTTGCCTGGGCGCCCCGTTGGCACGGCTGGAAATCGAGGTGGCGCTGCCGATCCTGTTCCAACGCCTGCCGGGCTTGCGCCTCGGCGAGGCGCCGCGCTACCGCGACACGTACCATTTCCACGGTCTGGAACGACTGCTGGTGGAGAGGTGATCGCCGAAATTACGCGTACTTCGCCAGCAATGGCGACAGGGCCGGATCGATCTTCGGGCTGTTGGCTTTGATGAAGCCCAGGAGCGCCCGTTCCGCCTCGCTGACGCGTCCGTCGCGGCCGATGCGATCGGCGAGCCATCCGGCCTCGACCGCGGTCACGTCCTCGCTGACCAGGATGGCGCGGCGTTGTGCCTCGACGCGCGCCATGGCCAGGTCCTCGACGTCAGGAGTGCGGTAGGCCGCCCAGATGCCGTTGAGGCCCAACTGCACCATATCGGAGAGGAAGCCGCCCAGGTCCGGTTCGGCTGCGACCCAGTCCTCCTGGCGCAAAACCTCCTCGCGGCTCGGCGCCACATAACCCGATGCCGCCATCAGATGGTTGGCGAGGGCCTTGGCGAACAGATCCGTCCACGCCGGGTCGCTCAATTCCTCGTCCACCGCGTCGCCGATGTCGAGCAGCACCTCGGCTTCGGCGCGGGTGACGGAAATGTTGCCCTCGCCGGCCGAGGCATAGAGGATGCGGCGCAGCGCGGCCACATCCGCGGCACTTGCGATGCCCGGAGCGGGTTTGAGCAACCCCTGCCGCAGCGGCCCGGTGCCCTCGACAATCGCGTCTCGCACCTGCATCAGCGCCAAGGTCGCCAGCGAGCCGGGCGCCCAGCGCGCGTCTTCGAGAACCTTCACCAGCAGATTGAATTCGTTCAGCGTCTGAACTTTTCCGTCGATTGAGATCCGCTCGACCAGCCAGGCGGCGTTCTCGGCCGCGACATAGCCCTGCGGCTGCACCTGGTGCACGACGTAGTCGGTCACCGCCATGACGAACAGCGGCCCCCACTCGGGCGGCTGCACGCGGCAACTCTGTTCCAAAGCGAACAGGGCGTCGGCTTCGGCCTCGGCGACGATGCCATCGCGAT
>JAYUAJ010000452.1:0-17052 GCA_043741375.1 Hyphomicrobiaceae bacterium
GACTGACCGTCGGCGTCGCACGGGCGATGTCGCGATGCCCTTGCTGCGCGATGCCAAAATCTGGCAGAACCACCAAGAGAAATTCGTGACGCAGTACGACTAACCCAACCTACACCAACCATGTCCCACGCCGTTTCCCTCTCCCACGTCTCCCGCATTTTCGGCGCCACGCGCGCCGTCGATGACGTCTCGCTCGACATTGCGCCGGGCGAGTTTTTCGCGTTGCTCGGGCCGTCGGGGTCGGGCAAAACCACGGCCTTGCGCCTGATCGCGGGCTTCGAGCAGCCCGATACCGGCAGCATACGGATATTCGGCGACAGCGTCGAAGGCGTGCCGCCCTACCGGCGCGCAGTCAATACGGTGTTCCAGGATTACGCCCTCTTCCCGCACATGAGCGTCGGCGAAAATGTCGCCTACGGATTGATGGTGCGCGGCGTGCCGAAACCCGAACGTGCGGCCAAGGCGGCCGAGGCGCTGGCGCAGGTGAAACTCGCCGGCTACGACGCGCGCCGTCCCGCGCAGCTCTCGGGCGGCCAGCGGCAGCGCGTGGCGCTGGCCCGCGCGCTCGTCAACCAGCCAAAGGTGCTGCTGCTGGACGAGCCGCTGGGCGCGCTGGATCTGAAACTCCGGGAACAGATGCAGGTGGAGCTGAAGGCCCTGCAACAGGCCGTCGGTATCACCTTTATTTTCGTCACGCACGACCAGGGCGAAGCGCTCTCGATGGCCGATCGCGTCGCCATCTTCAACAACGGCAAGATCGTCCAGGTGGGCGCGCCGCAGGATATTTACGAGCGCCCGCAGAGCCGTTTCGTCGCTGATTTCGTCGGTTCTTCAAATGTGCTGGCGCCGGATGTCGCGGAAAAATTCGGCGGCGCGCGGGTCTGGACCAGCCTGCGTCCTGAGAAGATCCAGGTCTTGGCGGCTGGCGCGAATGCATCAGGCCTAGCCTCGACGCCGGCCATCCTGGAGACGGCCCACTATCAGGGCGCCGTCACGCGTCTCACCTTCATCGCCGATGGCCTGCGCCTTACCGCAAGCATCACAGCCGGCAGCGCCGCGACTGCGCCAGGAACGGCCGTAACGCTGGCCTGGAAGCGCGAAGCGATGCACGGCATGGAGCAGTGAAGAGGCGAGTGGCGAATGGGGAAGTAAGATGTGGTTGTGACTCTAACGTGCACTCTCGTGCTAACCCCCATTCGCCGCTCGCCATTCGCCTCTTACCCTCAATTCCCCCATGCAACTCTACATCGACGCCGACGCCTGCCCCGTGAAGGACGAAGTGACCCGGGTCGCCGAGCGGCACAAGCTCGTCTATCACATGGTCTCGAACAGTTTTATGCGGCTGCAACCCAGTCCCTATATGCGCCGAAAAGTCGTGGCCGAGGGGCCAGACGCCGCCGACGATTGGATCATCGATCAGATCGCGCCCGGCGATATTGCGGTGACCGCGGATATTCCGCTGGCGGCACGCTGCCTGAAGAAGGGCGCGCGCGTCATCGGCATGACCGGAAAGCCGTTCACGGAGGACTCGATCGGCATGGCGCTGGCAATGCGCGGCCTGATGCAGGATTTACGCGAGGCCGGTGCGTTGAAGGGCAACAACCCCGAATTCACCAAAGCCGACCGGTCCCGCTTCCTGCAGGCGCTGGAAGACGCAATTCAGAAGGCCAAGCGGGAGTAATCGGGAAATGGCCCACTTGAACCGAAACTAAATAATGTACTAGGGAACGCCTAAGCGCCCATTTCCAGCTCGCTTGGATAGAGCACGCCCATCCAATCGCAGCTGTCTTTCTTGCTGGCGCCAGCTTCCACCAGGAAGGCCTCGTTGCCGCTGAAACTCTCGACCACTTTCACGGTATCACCGTGTTTCAACCGGAAGCCGGGCTTGGTGCGGGAGAGGGCGTTGCGCTGCTTGCACTCGCGCTCATCGATTTCGCGCATCAGCTTCGCCGTCTTGATCGTCAACAGACCCGCATCGGCCATCGTAGGCTCCTCCCTCAGGCGCTGGCCCTTGTTGGCCAGTCGCGTTACCATCACTCAAATGTCAAAGACGTACGTCCTGGACTGCAATCGAAAAACGCAAATCTGCCTAGCATCAGCCTGTCCGCTGCTTGGACCGCTGCTTGGCCGAACCCGGACTATAGTTCCGTTTTGCCGCAGGGCAAGGGGGGAAGAATAAGTAATTCCCGCTGAATTATCGCTGGGCATTGTTGTTGAAAATGCATGGGGAGCGACGGCCCGGCCGACAGCTTCAGTCCCTAAAAGGACCCGTCCAAAAACGCCGCCGCCCTATCAGAAATCTCAACGATTTTGTTCGTCGCCTGGCGGTAGTACTTGAAATTCAACTCCGTTTCCGGCTTGCCGTCGGTCCAATCCGTGAAGCTTTTCAGCTCGCGCCGCCCCAGCGGCGCCTTGGCGAGCGCCGTTCGGGTGACGGTGATGCTCACGCGCGGCGTCTGGCGCTCGATGCCGGGTTTTCGCGGGGTCGGCTCAGCCGAGGCCACGACGCCGCGTGCGAAAAGGCCTTGGCCGCCTTCGTTTTCACTCGCGAAGATGAAAATCGCATCGCCGGCCGCGATCTTCCTGCCGCCGTACATGGTTTTTTGCGCGGCGAACATAAAGGTTTTCGCGCTCGGGTCGGTCACTTCGGCTTTGATCGCGTAGGCCATGCTGGGTCTCTTCAGATTCAGGGCCTTGCGTGACTGCGAGCCCCTTCCCCCCACCCTAAAAACACCCTACATATCCGGCAACCCCGGAGACAACCCATGCCCGCCGTTCGCGAAACCGTCGCCACCGTCAAGACGCTCGACGTCGACCAGTACAAATACGGCTTCACCACCGACATCGAATCCACGCTCGCCCCAAAAGGCTTGAGCGAGGACATCGTGCGCTACATCTCGGCCAAGAAGAGTGAGCCGGCCTGGATGCTGGAGTGGCGGCTGGAGGCCTACCGGCGCTGGTTGACCATGGTCGAACCCACCTGGGCCAAGGTGCACTATCCCAAAATCGACTTCCAGGACCTGCACTATTACTCGGCGCCGAAGTCGACCGAGGGGCCAAAGAGCCTCGACGAGGTCGATCCGGAGCTGCTGAAGACCTATGCCCGCCTCGGCATTCCGTTGAAGGAGCAGGAATTGCTGGCCGGCGTGCGCAAGCCCGGCCAGGCGAGCAGCCTGGATGTGGATGGGACCGACGCGCCCTACCAGGGCCAGGTCGCGGTCGATGCGGTGTTCGACAGCGTCTCCGTCGTCACCACCTTCAAGGACACGCTGCGAAAGTCCGGCGTGATCTTCTGCTCGATATCGGAGGCGCTGCGCGAGCATCCCGAACTGGTAAAGAAATACCTCGGCTCAGTTGTTCCGCAGGGCGATAATTTCTACGCGGCTCTGAACGCCGCCGTGTTCTCCGACGGCTCGTTCGTCTACATCCCCGATGGCGTGCGCTGCCCGATGGAGCTCTCGACCTATTTCCGCATCAACGCCGCCAAGACCGGACAATTCGAGCGCACCCTGATCATTGCCGAGAAGGGGTCCTACGTCTCGTATCTGGAAGGCTGCACCGCGCCGATGCGCGACGAGAACCAGCTGCACGCCGCAGTGGTGGAACTGATCGCGCTGGACGACGCCGAGATCAAATATTCGACCGTGCAGAACTGGTATCCGGGCGACAAGAACGGCAAAGGCGGCATCTACAATTTCGTGACAAAACGCGGCGATTGCCGTGGCCGCAACGCAAAGATTTCCTGGACGCAGGTCGAAACCGGCTCGGCCATCACCTGGAAATATCCCAGTTGCATTCTGCGCGGCGATGGCTCTAGCGGAGAATTCTATTCCATCGCGGTGTCGAACGGTTATCAGCAGGTCGATAGCGGCACCAAGATGATCCATCTCGGCAAAAACACGTCGAGCCGGATTATCTCAAAAGGCATCGCCGCCGGGCATTCACAGAACACTTATCGCGGCCAAGTATCGGCGCATAAGAAGGCGACCGGCGCGCGCAATTTCACCAATTGCGATAGCCTGCTGATTGGCGACAAATGCGGGGCGCACACGGTGCCCTACATCGAGGCCAAGAACTCCTCGGCGCATTTCGAGCACGAGGCCACGACCAGCAAGATTTCCGAGGACACGCTGTTCTATTGCCAGCAGCGCGGGCTGTCGTCCGAAGAGGCGATCGCGTTGGTGGTGAACGGGTTTGTGCGCGATGTGCTGCAGCATCTGCCGATGGAGTTCATGGCCGAGACGCAGAAGCTGATTGGGATTTCGCTGGAGGGGAGCGTGGGGTGATATGAAGCTGTTCGAGTCTCAGAATCCAGCCGTTAGAATATATCTGCACTTGTCCTATGCGCTTTCGATGGCGCTGATGACATTGGTCATTCGAGAATTTGTATCTATGCGAATTGACGCGGCAGATATATCACAATCTATAAATCCAGTAAATTTAATAAGTTTGCTGGTGGCCACTGCGGTGATCTCGCTGATGCTATATTTGCATCTGCCAAAAATGATCAATCGCTGCTATACGATTGGCCGTCATTTTGGACTTTGAAGGCCGAATTTAATTCACAGTATCCCCCAGCTGGGCGCACAAGTCAGCATACTCAAGCAAGCCAAAAATGCGTTACGCTGTTGTCATTGAGAAGGCGCCCGGAAATTATTCCGGCTACGTCCCGGATTTGCCCGGCTGTATAGCAACGGCCCAGATGTCGCGACTGTTGAGGTTGAACTTCGTGAGGCTATCCGCTTTCATATCGAGGGCTTGAAGGAGGAAGGCATCGCCGTGCCCTTGCCAACCACTGTAGCGGAATACGTCGAGGCTTGAGTAGGGTGGGCTGAGCATCTTCGCGAAGCCCACCATCGGGCCGCGGTGCGTGGAATGGTGGGCTTCGCAAAAAGGCTCAGCGCCACCCTACGCTGATCGCCGGACCACGATCTTTCCCCACGCCGCAACGAACCGCTCCACCTCCGCCTCCGTGGTTGTCGCCCCGAGGCTGATGCGGATCGTTCCGTCGGCGATCTCGGGCGCCAAGCCCATGGCCTCCAGCACGTGGCTGCGCTTGACCTTGCCGGACGAGCAGGCCGAGCCGGCGCTCACGGCGATGCCGGCGAGGTCGAGCTGGATGACCAGGGTTTCGGCTTTTCCGCCGGGGAGAGTGAGCAGGGTGGTGTTGGGCAGGCGGGGCGACCCGTTACGGGCGACCACAGACCGGACGACGCTCTCGATGCGGCCCCGGAGCTGCGCAATTCGGGGCATGTCAACTAACCCAGCGCGGGCGGCTTCTGCGGCGGCGCCAAATCCGGCGATGGCTGCGACGTTCTCGGTGCCCGCCCGATGCCCGCGCTCCTGGCCGCCGCCACGGATGAACGGCGCGGGCGCGACCGCCTCGTCGGCCAGCACCAGTGCGCCGACGCCCTTGGGGCCGCCGAGCTTGTGGGCGGAGAGAAAGAGCGCGTCCGCGCCGAGGCTCGCCAGGTCGATAGGGATGCGTCCGGCGGCCTGTACCGCGTCGCAAACGAGAAAGCCGCCTGCGGCATGGACCAGCGCTGCGGCCGCGGCGACGGGCTGGATGACGCCGGTCTCATTGTTGGCCAGCATCAGCGCGACCAGGGGTTTTCCGAGCGCGAGGTTGTGCGATTTAAGATGCTGGTCCAGAGCGAAAACATCGACAATTCCGGTGCTCGTGACCGCAACTCTCACCACCTCGTCCGGGGCGAACTGCCCGCCGGCCAAGACGCATGGGTGCTCGATCGCGCTCACAAACAACCGCCCTGCGGGGCGGGCCACGCCGTCGCCACGCCAATGCCGCGACAGCGCATGAGCGGCCGCCTCGGTGGCGCTGCCGGTGAAAATGACGTTGTGCGGCGCGGCCCCGACCAGCGCCGCCACCTGTCCACGCGCGCGCTCAATGAGCGCCCGCGCCCGCCGGCCCTCGGCGTGGACGGACGAGGGATTGCCCACCTCATCCAGCGCCGCCAGAATGGCCGCGCGCGCTTCCGGCCGCAGCGGGGCGGTGGCGTTCCAGTCCAGATAGACGCGCGGCAGGGTCATGAAATAATAAATATTTTCAAAGATTTAGATTGTCAAATGCGCACCGGCTCTGCGCCCATCGCCTGCCCGCGCGCGGAAAATGTCAAAAGGGTTGCCATCGTCCCGGCAAGCCGTGTTAGACAGCAGCCATTCCAGCCTCGGGATTTCCGCGCGGAAATGCGCCTTTTGCATAGGAATTCCGGCCGGTCCGGTCAAGTTTTCAGCGCGCCCCCGCTCAACATAAAGCGATATCCGCCATGCCCGAAGTCACCATCAATGGCCCCGCCGGGCGCATCGAAGCACGCTACCACCACGAGGCCGCCGCCAGCGCCCCGATCGCCCTCGTGCTGCCGCCGCACCCGCATCCGCACCTCGGCGGCACCATGAGCCATCCCATTGTTTATCAACTCTATTACGCCTTCGCCGAGCGCGGATTTTCGGTGCTCCGGTTCAACTTCCGCGGTGTCGGCCGCAGCCAGGGCGTCTACGATAACGGCCCCGGCGAGCTGTCCGATGCGGCCTCGGCGCTGGACTGGTTGCAGGTCTACAATCCCGACGCGCGCCAGTGCTGGATCGCCGGGCCGACTTTCGGTGCCTGGATCGGCATGCAGTTGCTGATGCGCCGCCCGGAAATCAGCGGTTTCATTTCGGTATCCCCGCCGGCCAATCTCTACGATTTCAGCTTCCTGGCGCCCTGCCCCGCCTCCGGCCTGATGGTCAGCGGCGAGAAGGACCGCGTGGTGCCGCCGCAGTCGGTGACCGATCTGGTCGCCAAGCTGAAGACGCAGAAGGGCATCCAGGTCGAACACAAGATCCTGCCCGGCGCGAACCACTTCTTCGCCGACCACATGGAAGTGCTGATCAAGACCGTTGGCGACTACGTGGACAAGCGCATGGCCGCCTCAGCTGAGTAGGGCCCGCGCAAAAAAAAGGCCCGGTGGGTACCGGGCCAGGCGCTGGGTAAAGGGGCGAAAAACTCAGTTGCCGAACAGCCAGTTGATGCGGTGATCGGGATCGTGGAACCAGCCGTGCAGGCGCGGCGGGGGCAACAGATCGACCTGCGGGGCATCGGCATAGGCGGACTCGGCATCGTCGGCTTGGCCGTTGTAGCTGTAGACAGTGCGCGGCGGCGTATAGGGTGCGCTGCGCTCTTCGACCATTGAGAAGCCCGGATCGGCGGGGCGGACGACGGCCAGATTGGCCTGATTCACGAGGCCTTCCAAGCTGCCGCGGTGGGTCTGGTAGCGCACTTGGCAGTAGCCGTTGGCGCAGGGACCACAGGCCGGTAGCAGATTGGCGCTGGCCGGGATGCGCGCCTGTACGCCGTAGCCGTCATAGTTCAGCAGCTCAAGGGACTGGCGGCGGCCGACGTTGATGATGCGGAATACCGTGGCGTCGCCCCGATCGTCGGCGGCGATGAATTGCGTGTCGACCCAGCCGGTCACATCATAGCCATTGGTCTGGCGGTAGCTCACCTGTAGCCAGCGGCCCTGGCGCACGCCGGTGGCGCGCAGGTCGCGGGCGTCGAACGGAATTTCTGCCGTGAGGCCAGCCCAGCGGGCAGGACCAGCCATCAGTTTCAGACTGTCCGTACCGGGGAGGCCCACGACGCGGAACGTATCGCCGCCCTGGATGTCGGCGAAGGCGGGCAGCGCGATGGTGGCGGCGAGCGAGAGAGCGAGAAGGGCAGAGGCGACGAGGGATTTTAACGAGCGCATGGCCTGGGTGCTCCATTGGGGTTGAGCGTCGGCGTCCAATTCGGTAGGCCGATAAAGCCACAAGCGCTCTGAAACAGCCCTGAACGGGTCGTTCATCTTCGGTACAGGTTGTCGGCACAGAATTTTGACGACTTTTAAGGAGTTTACCAATGACGGGGCGCACGCGTCGCGAGGTGTTGGCTGGCGCAGCGGTAGGCGTCGTGGCGCTCGGCGCACGTCAGGGATTGGCTGCGCCGCTGCCCGCCTTTCCTTTGGACGCCAGCGTGACCCGCGCGTCGCTGACGGGAGGCGTTGGGCCCAAGACGGACGTGTGGGCCTTCGGCGGCACAGTGCCGGGGCCGGTGTTGCGCGCGCGCCAGGGAGAAGAATTCGCGCTGCGCTTCGGCAATCTGTTGCCCGTCCCCAGCGCCGTCCATTGGCACGGCCTGCGCATCGCCAACGCCATGGACGGCGTGCCGGGTTTGACGCAGGCCGCCGTCGCCGCAGGCGAAACCTTCGATTACCGCTTCACACCGCCCGACGCCGGCACGTTCTGGTATCACCCGCATGAGCGCTCGTTCGAGCAGGTGCCGCGTGGGTTGACAGGCGCGCTCATTGTCGAGGAGCGTAACCCGCCCCAGGCCGATCACGATCTGGTGTTGCTGATCAATGATTGGCGCATCGATGGCGAAAACGCCCTGATCGGCGGTTTTGGCGCGCGGCACGACCAGGTGCACGCCGGACGGCTCGGCAACCACCTCACTGTGAACGGCGATCCGCGCCCCGAATATAAGGTGATGGCCAATGATCGTGTGCGTGTGCGGATCATCAACGCCTGCAGCGCGCGCATTCTCAATCTGGCGCTGGAGTCGAGCCAGCCCAAGCTGATCGCGGTCGATGGCCAGCCCGTCGGCCCCACCACCAGCTACGGCGAGGCGCTCATCCTCGGACCAGGCAACCGCGTGGACCTGATGGTGGACATGGTCGGCGCGCCCGGAAAGGTCATCCCGCTGGTGGAGACTTCCGGGAAGCGGCAGGAGCTGGCGCTGTTCAAGTTTCATGCGACGGAGCGCCGGCGCGCAGATCCGCTGGTGGCGCCGATCGCGCTCGCGCCGAACCCCCTGTCAGAACCCGGCCGCAAGGACGCCCTCCGCGTGCCCCTGGTGATGACCGGCGGCGGCAAGAGCGAGACCGACATGAGCGTCATGATGGGCTCCGGCCCGGTGTGGCAGTTCAACGGCAAGGCCGGGATGATGATGGCGGCCGGCGGCGCAATGGCCGCGATGGGCGAGCCCCTATTCCGCGCCCCGCGTGGGAAAACCGTGCACATCCGCTTCGACAACCAAACCGCCTGGCCGCATGCGATGCACCTCCACGGCCACCATTTCCGGCTGCTGGAGCGCTCGGATGGGCAAGCGCCGCAGCCGTTTTGGTGGGATACGCTGCTGGTGCAGCCGGGCGAGGCCGCGACGGTCGGGTTCGTGGCGGATAATCCGGGCAAATGGATGGTGCATTGCCACATGCTGGACCATCAGGCGTCCGGGATGGATGCTTGGTTTGAGGTGGGGTAGGGGTGTACTTGGGTTAAAATGCGCCTCGGCAGGTCAGGCCGATCTTGAAGTCGCCAAAACCTAGCCGGCTTGCTTCGGCGCAGCTATCGTTGTTGAGTGATGTATCGAGGGCAGTGTTTGGAGCGGCGCGCTCTATTTAAAGAAGCAAGAGGGCAGATAATGAATTACTTAATTGAGATACTTGCAAAATACGGCGTCTCCATTTGGGTAACTTGCATACTGCTGATGTTCGCTTAGCTTCTGCAACTTGTCTTGAAGACCCTATTCTCTGATCGGTTCAATGAGTGGTACGCGAGGGCTGTGGGACCGTATTTTTCTTCCACCAGTAGACCATTAAAAGGGGTGTGGCGAAACACGTTCACTTATGAGTCTCGTGGTGTCGAGTACAAGGTCAACCATTTGGTCTCAATAAACCAAATCGGCTTTATTGTTTATGCGAACACCATTGCTGGTGATCTTCCCCACGACAAGCTGAGCGGATTGATATCAGAAAGAAAATTCTTTACGGGGACTTGGTCAAACAAGGGTGGCAACGTGGCTCACGGAGCTTTTCAGATGTCGATAACACCGGATGGGGAGGAGATGGACGGAAAGTGGGTGGGTTTTAACCGTAGCAATGAAATTGGTCAAGGAATTGGAAATGGGTGAAGATGTCTTCCAATACGAAACCAGAATCCATTAGGCAATGTATCGGGTTGTTCAACCTCGAGATTTCCCATGCGCCGCCTCAAGCGCTCGAATTTTCTGTGACGACCAAAATTCGCGAAGATGTGTAATTTTCAGATCATCCGAAATGGAAAGAATCGCAACTTCTCGCATTCTTTTCCTTTCATTATCGACGAGGTCATCAAATTCTACCAACCACTCGGCGATGCCGACCTGGCCGTCGATGTATAAATTGAGAATTTCAGTGCGAACATTTTCCTGTTCTTGGGCGACTTTTTTGTCCCAATATGATCGAATCCCGTTGCGCCCAACAATCGGAAGCTCAAATGGGCGTTCATGGTATATGGCGTCTGGAGCGAACAGAGTCAGTATAAGTTCGGTGTCTTTCGTTCGCCACGCGCGACAGTAGGTATCCACGATCCTCCCAAATTGCGGTCGGGACAGCTTGGCCATTTTTGTCAGTTCCGAACTATGTGGCGCCCGGCAGTATTGTGCATTTCGAACCGATGCGCGACACCCGAAACGTGTCATCGGCATCCGATGATGCCCCCAAGCACTGCTGCTATCCACCTTCAACCAACAGTATTCGACGCACGGTTACCAGCAAAGTTTCAGCAAAAACAATCGCACCCTCGGCATCTTCATGTGATACTACGGCAGCGTCGCCAGTCTCGTAATCGACGGCCCTAAATATACTCCACCACCCCGGCCATATCCTCGGCAGACAGCACCTGATGAATGAGCATCAGCCCCCGGATGATATGCCCAGCCGATGTCCGTTGCGGGGCGTAGACAACTCCTGCGTGAGACCGGCTCTGAGCGGCAAGCCGGAGAAAGTCGGCGTCCTGGGTGAAGATGACCCGGCCCTCTGCCAGCGCGAATGCGAGATGCACCTCATCGTCGCCGCCGGACAGCCCGGCCTCCTGCACGGTCAGCACGTCCACACGCCGCAAGCGCAATCCAGTCGCAATCGCCCTCGACACATGCTCATCCGCATAGAAGCGGATGTCACTCACCGCGCAGCTCCTTCAGCCGCTTTTCGAGCACGGACGGCGTCGATTGGCGCAGCGCCGTAACGAAAGCGTCGCTCTCACTGATACTGCGATCAATCTCGTCCCGGTGATCGAAATAATAGGCGAGCGCCGCGTGAACATCGGCAAGGCCGAGACCGTAGTCGGAACAGATTTCCTCGACGCTCTTTCCCATCTGCTGGTGCCAGATGGCGATATCCTGCACCGTGATGCGATGACCCGCAATCCGCGGCTTGCCGCCAGCAACGCCAGGCGTGCACTCGATATGACGGTCGAGACTTTGGAGTGACATGGGTGACAGTCCTTTCGCGCGTCCGAAATGGCCCGGCCGGACCGGGCAAGCATGGCTTTGGTCAGCGGCTTCAAATGTCCACGCCATCCTTGCGTATTTCATGCATCAGCGGCGACGTCGGATCCTTCCAACTCCCCGCCGGGAACGACATCGCGTTCACGGTCTCGCCCATCGCATCGAGGATCGCGAGCTGAATCTTGGCGATGCGAATGCCCTCTTGCCAGCGGCTGACCCGGCGCGCATCTCCCCGCGCACGCGACCCATAGAGAACCACGCGCTCAAGATTGTCGCCATATACGGCTCGAATGTCGGCGCCGAATTTCTTCAGGACCGGATCGTCGATCAGGACTTGGTTGGCAGCGAACATAAGCGCACTCTACACCCAATCGGGTGCGACGCGGTAGTCACCAGCTAATAGGCCCGCCCGATACAAAACTCGACCACATCCATCAGCGCCGTCTTGTGCCGGCTGTCGCGGAAAATCTCCAGCGCATCGCGCGCAATCTTCCCGTAATGCCGCGCCCGCCCGATCGTATCGGCGATGGCCCCGTGCTTCTGCATCAGCCCAATCGCGCGCTCGAGATCCGCGTCCTTGATATCCCCCTGCTCCAGCGTGCGCTTCCAGAAACTCCGCTCTTCCTCCGAGCCCCGGCGATAGGCCAGCACCACGGGCAGCGTGATCTTGCCTTCGCGAAAATCGTCGCCGACGGATTTGCCTAGGCGGGCCTGTTCGCCGGAGTAATCCAGCGCGTCGTCCACCAGCTGGAACGCCAGGCCCAAATTCCGGCCGTAGGATTTTAGCCCGGTCTGCTCTGCCGCCGGCCGTTCGGCGATGGCGGCGCCGACTTCGGAGGCGGCCGAGAACAGCGCCGCCGTTTTGGCGTCGATCACGGCGAGATATTCGTCCTCCGTCGTGGCCGTGTTCTTGGCCGCCGAGAGCTGCATGACTTCGCCCTCGGCGATGACGGCCGCGGCGTTGGCCAGGATGCGCAGCGCCTTCAGAGAGCCAACGTCCACCATCATCTTGAACGCCTGGCCGAGCAGGAAATCGCCGACCAGCACGCTCGCCTGATTGCCCCAAACCAGCCGCGCCGTGGGCTTTCCGCGACGAAGTGCGCTTTCGTCGACCACGTCGTCGTGCAGCAGCGTGGCCGTGTGCATGAACTCGACGCTGGAGGCGAGTTGAATGTGCCCATCGCCGGCGTAGCCGCACATCTTGGCGGCGGCCAGGGTCAGCATGGGGCGCAGGCGTTTTCCGCCCGAATCGATCAGGTGGCGGGCGAGCTCGGGGATCAGGTCGACGTTCGAGCCGGCCTTGTCGATGATGATGCGGTTGACGCGCTCCATATCGGCGGCCACCAGGTCCACGAGGGGCTTGATTTTGGCTGCCGGATCGCGCGCCTCGTCCAATAGTGCGACTACGCCCAAGATGGCGCTCCTGGCTGGTGCTCTGATTTTCGCGCGACTATAGTCAGAGGGGCTGAGGGCCGGTCAAGGCAGAACGCCGCATGGGCCGGGCCGGTTCCTTCAAGTTGTCGTCAGGTCGAGGAGAGATATGTGCGCGAGCTGTTGAGAACTAACGACCCGGTGCTGATCAGTCTGGTTGAGGCGGTGCTCGGCGGGGAAGAAATCCCGGTGCTGGTGGCCGACCAACATATGAGCGTCCTGGAAGGCTCCGTCGGCGTGCTGCCGCGCCGGTTGCTGGTGGCGGACGAGGACCTTTTTCGCGCCCGCGTAGTGGTGACTGGGGCGGGAGTGCCGCATGGCGATCTGACGCCGCCGCCTGCCGGGCGCGCTGGGGAGTCCGATGTCTGAGCCGCCGGACGCGTTCAGCAGCGACGCGTTTCTTGGCGGGCGCTTGCAGCTGATGCAACCTGAGGCGGGGCATCGCGCGGGGCTCGACGCCGTCATGCTGGCGGCCGCGGCGCCGGTTGGGCCAGGCGAGCGCGTGTTGGATGTGGGCTGCGGCGGCGGCGTCGTGGGCCTGTGCATCGCCGCCAGGGTTTTGGATTGCCAAGTGACCGGCCTCGATATCAATCCCGAACTGGTCGCGCTGGCTAAGGAGAACTCGGCAGCGAACGGCCTGGCCCAGCGCTACCAGGCCGTCGCTGGCGATCTCACCGGGCCGCACGCGACCATCGAGGCACTCGGACTCGACCGCGAGAGCTTCGACGTTGTCGTGGCCAATCCGCCATTCTATCCCGAAGGACGGGCGACCGCCGCCCCTGACGCTGACCGGGCGCGCGCCAATGTCATGCCCGAGGGTGGCCTTGAGCAGTGGGTCCGCTTCATGACCACCATGACCAAGCCTGGCGGGCGCTTGGCCGTGGTGCACCTGGCTGCTGCGCTGGCGGAGATTCTCGATCTCTTGGACGGCCGCTTCGGCGCCATCAGCGTCTTTCCACTCTATCCGCGCGACGGCGAGCCGGCCCACCGCGTGATCATTTCTGCGCGGAAAGCCAGCCGGGCTGGACTTACCCTGAAACAGGGCATGGTGTTACATGGCGAGGGCAACCAGTTCACGCCGCAGGCCGAAGCTGTTCTGAGGCACGGTGCTGCGATTTCCATGAAACCGAGGCGAGACGATCCATGACAGTAGCGCTTTTTCCGAACACGCCCTATGTCGCCGCGATCCTGGGCGGAGGCAGCGGCATAGGCCGCGCGGCCGCGCTGTATCTGGCCGAGCACGGGTTAAGCGTGGCTGCGATCGATCGGGACGAAGCGGGCGCGAAGGAAACGGCGGCCTTGGCCGGCGCCAAGGCCAAGGCCTATCGCGCGGACGCCACTGACGACGGCGAGCTCAGGGCATGCCTGGCGCGTGTAGGAACCGAGATGGGCGGCCTACAAGCTTTCGTCAATTGCGCCGCCATCACGGGCAGAACCAACGTGAAGGCGCATGAGTTCGACCTTGAGGATTTTGACCGGGTCTACAAGATCAACCTACGCGCCGCATTGGTCGCCTCCCAGGCGGTGCTGCCAGGCATGATCGCGCGCAAATACGGGCGCATCCTGCATGTGGCCTCGATCGCGGGTAAGGACGGCAACGCCGGCATGGTGGCCTACTCGGCGACCAAGGCGGGGCTGATAGGTATGGTGAAGAGCATGGGCAAGGATTACGCCACCACCGGCGTGACCGTGAACGCGCTGGCCCCGGCGGTTATCCAGACGCCGATGGTGGCGGCCCTGCCCCAGGCGACCATCGACTACATGACCGCGAAAATCCCCATGGGCCGGACGGGTACTTTGGAAGAAGCCGCCGCCATGATCGCCTGGATCGTCTCGCCGGCCTGCAGCTTCACCACCGGCTTCACGTTCGATCTGAGCGGTGGACGGGCGACTTACTAGACGAGGCGACATGCGCGATATTCAGAAGCCTGGTCGATCGTTGGCCTACGGAACGCGGGCCATGGCGGCAACGTCGCAGCCCGAGGCGACGCTGGCGGCCTTGGACGTGCTGAAGGCGGGCGGCAATGCGGTCGATGCGGCGGTGACGGCGGCGGCCGTGCTGGCGGTGGTGGAGCCGCAATCAACCGGCATCGGCGGCGATTGCTTTGTGCTGCTGCATGTTCCGGGGCAGGGCCTCATGGGCTTCAACGGCTCGGGCCGTTCGCCGCGCGGGCTCGACGCCGAGGCCATCATGGCTTCGGGTTCTCTTGAGCACTTTTCACCCCATACCGTCACCATTCCCGGCGCCATCGATGCCTGGGATCAAGTGCTGAAAGCCCACGGAACGTGGGGCCTGGATCGCACGCTGCAGCCTGCGATCCGCTATGCCGAGCGCGGCTTCGTCGTCACCCCGCGGGTCGCCTTCGATTGGGCGACGGACCGTGCGCTGATCGAAATGCGCGAAGGCTCCCAGCGTCACCTGCGTTTGAAAGGCCGCATCCCGGTCGAAGGCGACGTGATGCGCTTTCCGGCCCTGGCCGAGACATTCAAGGCCATCGCCAGCCGTGGCCGGGACGCCTTCTATTCGGGCGCCATCGCCGAGGACATGGTCAGTGAGCTGAAGGCGCTCGGCGGATCGCACAGCTTGGACGACTTCGCTGGCCATCGCGGCGAATGGGTGAACCCGATCAGCACGTCCTATCCGGCGGCGGACGGTACGCTTGATGTGTTCGAGCTGCCGCCGAACGGCCACGGCATCACGGCGCTGGTGCTGCTCAACATCCTGAAACACCTGCCCTCGCGCGGCGCCGATCCGCTGAGCGCGCTGCGCATCCACCTGACGCTGGAAGCGGCGCGGGCGGCCTATGCGGTGCGCGACCGTTTCGTGGCCGATCCCAGTACGGGTGCGGTTCCAGTCGACCACATGCTCTCTGACGACCTCGCTCGCAAGCTTGCGGCGCGGATTGATCCGAGGCGCCGAACGGAAAACCTTGGCCCTGTGCCAGAACCAAAAAAGAGCGACACAGTCTATCTCGCGGTCGCCGAGGACAACGGCCTGGCGGTGTCCTTCATCAACTCGACCTACCAGTCGTTCGGATCGGGCATCGTCACGCGCAAGACCGGCGTGAACCTGCAGAACCGCGGCCATTGCTTCAGTTTGCTCCGGAGGCATCCCAATGTCATCGCGCCAGGCAAACGGCCGTTGCACACCATCATACCGGGGCTGGCTGCGCGCAACGGCCGGCCAGAGATCGTGTTCGGTGTTATGGGCGGGGATTATCAGCCGCTGGGCCACGCCCATGTCCTCACCAGTATGTTGGAGCACGGGCTGGACGCCCAGGCCGCGCTCGATCTGCCGCGCGTGTTCTTCGACGCCAAAGGCCTCGTCTTGGAGAACGGTGTAGAGGAAGCCGTGGCCTACCAATTGCAGGCCATGGGTCATGCCATCGCGCCGGCGCCAGAACCGTTTGGCGGTGGGCAGATCATCGTTTATGACCACGCGACGGGCGTGCTGAAGGGGGCATCCGATGCGCGCAAGGATGGCTTTGCGGCGGGCATTTAGGACGCTGGGTAGGAAACTGGATTGGCATGACCGGAGGCGCCGACAAGAAGACAGTCCGTTCGGTGCGACTGCGCATCGATGGCAACGTTCAGGGCGTTGGCTTCCGCAATTGGACGCAGCGCCTTGCTGGGCAGCTTGAGCTTTCGGGCTGGGTGCGTAACCGGCGCGATGGCAGCGTGGAAGCGGTTTTTTCAGGAGCGCCAGAGGCGGTCGAAGAAGCCATGAAGCGCTGCCGCATCGGCCCTCGCTCAGCCAAAGTCACGGATGTGGCGGTGATCGAAGAGGACGAGCCGGTCGTCGAGGGTTTTGAGATCAGGCCGGGGGTCTGAGTAACACAAGCGGGGATATCGATGAAAATAACGGCACTTTATGCAGCGCTTTTGGCGGTGCTCTTTCTCGTCCTGACGTTTCGCACTTTGAACTACCGGCGCACGCAGCAAGTGGAAATCGGCGACGGCGGCGACAGGCAGCTGCTGCGCCGCGTCCGCGTGCACGGCAACTTCGCGGAATACACACCGTTTGCGCTTCTCTTGATTGGAATTGCAGAGTCCCTCGGGCTCGCGGCGGCGGAAGTGCATGGATTGGGACTGCTGCTGCTGGCCGGGCGGGTGGTGCATGCCTACGGGCTGTCGCAAAATCCGCATATTCTACCCATGCGTGTGGTCGGAATGGTCGCAACCCTAGCGGCGATCGCCTTGGCAGCCGCAGCGTGCGCCTGGTTCTCCCTGCGATAAAGGGTTAGACGGAACTCAAGCAGCAGAGGCCCGGCCGTGGTATCGGCGAGCCTTTGCCCATGTGGCTGCTTTGGCAGCCATCGCGC